>JAJZZU010000095.1 GCA_021797365.1 Pseudomonadota bacterium
ATCTTCTCCTGCACGCGCACCGCCGCCGCCAGGAACAGCTGGCGTTCGCCATCCGTCATGGCGAGCGGATAGGCCGATTCCCAACCCTTGGTATTGACGATGATCGGCACGCCGATGGAGGTATGCACCCCCTCGAACTCGCCATGCAACTGCACCTGTGCAGCCACCACGCTGTCGCGGCCACCGACAATGGTGCACACGAGATCGACAGTCGCGTTCGCGGTCGCGACGTCGGTCTTGGCCCCGGAAAAAAGCGTCAGAAAGGGCCCGATTACGACCCGGACATCCGGGGCCAGGGTATCGAAGAGGGCAAAGGCCTCGCGTATGCGGCCTTCTCGGACGATCTGGATGACCTGCGCGCGTGCCGCACCGACCGAACCAGGATAGTCCGTGCTGACACGCCCGCCACGCACAGCATGAATCGCCCGGCGCGTCTCACTGTCGGAAAATCCCTGAACGATGACACTGCTCCACAAGGGCACCAGGCCATCCCCGTGCTCGCCTATCGCCATGGCGCGCACCGCCTGCCGGGAGACATTGATGGAGCGCGCCACCTCACGCCGAAAACGCAGGCTGTCCTGATAGGCCCCTATGCCGATGACCCGCTTACGGTCATAGCGCGCCGAGAAGATGTCTACCAGAAACTCCACCGGATTCGTAACCACGACCACGATCTCATGTCCATGGCCATAACGGCACAGGGCGTCGGCATAACGGATAGCGAGCGCGCGATTGACGATCGCCAGGTCATCGCGGCTCGGCATGGCCGCCTTCGTGTCCTGATCGGAATGGATGGTCGCGCCGGCCGCCATGATGACGATGTCGGCCACCACATCCTCCGGCTCCAGGGCCACATCGAGCAACGGACAGTTTTCGGAAAAGGCGTCTTTCAGGTCTTGGCAAAAGCCATAAAGCGCCGCGGCGCTACGTCCATCACGTCGGCCCACGAGCTGCAACCGGTCCGTGGCGCCAAGGAGTCTTTCCATGATGATGCGTATGGCAATCTGCCGCCCTATGGAGCCATTTGCACCTATGATTGCGATATCCATGTCGCCGTCCCATTGTCCCATGCTGGCCATCAGGGCACGCCGTCGGCGGGCCCACCGGCTTTATGATACGCCCCCGGGATGGGTATCGGCAGACATCCGCCGCTGCCGAGTCAAGCGCGATCCCCTTCTCAAGGAGACTGATCGAGTAGCCCACGAATGCGCGCCGCGACCTTGGTGGCCTCGAGAAACACCATGCCGAGATTGACGGTTTGCCGCGCCGCGACCGCAAGAACACCATCGCAGCCGGCCTGAACGAGCAGCATCGTGCCATGTTCACCCTCGATCATGACGCGCTTTAGTCGCCCGCGGTGTACCTCTTGCGCAGCCCGCTCGGCCAGCGCCAAAAGCGAGGCACACATGGCGGCGTAACGATCGGCGGCGATATGCGGATCGAGCATCGACGCAAGCATGAGCCCGTCGCCGGATATGACGGCCGACGCCTCGATATCGGCGGATAAGGCGTTTAGCCCCCGGAGCGCAGACCTCAGCTGGCTTGCCCGATTCAGAGGGGATTTCTGCATTACTTGAGCCAACATGACAACCTCCTTGGTAATCGATTGGACAGCGGTTCTACGCCGGCGCGTGATAGCGTTCTTACACGACCGACTCGATATCCGGCAACGCCGTACGGGCCTTCATGATCGCCATCCCCAGATTGGCGGAACGACGGCACACGAAAACGACCACATGATCGGTATGTGTCTTACCCATTAGGAAGAGATGCAGGAGGTTATCGCTCGTAATGATCATCTCCTGGAAATAATGATAGCCGCCGTCAGCCGGGAGACCGCGGGCCTTCTTGAAGAGGTTTTCTATGGTCACCACGTTGGTCCCCTGGAAGAGATCCGACGTGGCCGCCGAGAGCAGCTCCAGGACCTCCTGGGGATGCGAATCCACGGTCCGGATGCCAAGCAGCATGCCGGTACTGAGATCCACATAGCCCGCCGCCACGCACTCCGGGATCGACACAATGGCCTTCTGAAGATGACCTTCGAGATCGGACATACCGTTACCTCTCCTGTGGGGAATGATCGGGTATCGAATGCGAGGAACGGGCGACCGACACCGCAAACTCCTCGAGGAATCGCGCCTGCGACTCCGACTGGATCCAGCGCGCCTCGATACGCCGCGCGCCCTCCACGGCATCGAGGGCGCTCGCGCCCTTCCATATGAGATAGGCAGCGAGCACAGTCCCCGTTCTGCCAAGGCCGGCCCGGCAGTGCACGGCGATGACATCGCCGCAGGCCAAGAGTCGGTCGAGCGCCCGGCAGATCTCATAGGCCTGATCCGCTGTGGGAGGCTCCCTATCCGGTATCGGGAACCACAGCGCGCGCAGGTCGTGGGCATCCAACGCCGCGGCCTCGATCGGCGTCTCGGTCAACGATACAAGCACCGTGATACCGACGCGGCGCAAGGCCCGCAGGTCATGATCGATGTCGAAAAACACCCCGGGCTGAGGCGTGCCGGCGAGCCGACCCTTGTACAGCCATAGAAAACCGCGCGGGCCGCGGGCGGGCCCCGCCTGGCGCTGGCCCGCCTGCGGTATCGCGGCCGGCAAGGGGGCCGCCAGGTCCAGGTCGTCCGGCGGCGCGCCGGGCGCGGGCATAGCGCACGTCCCGGTGCGCACATAGGCCTGCCCGGCGGCAGTCAGCGGCGTGGAAAAAAGGCCTGCGTGGCGCGGGCCTCCTGGACGACGCCTCCGGCCAGTAACACGGCCCGATCGGCCACGAAGCGCACATGACGCTGATTGTGGAGGGCTATAAGCACCGCGCGCCGCTGCGCCTCCTCCTTGAGTAAGGCCAATAGACGCAGCGCATCATCCTCGCCGAGACCGGTGGTCGGTTCATCGACAAAAAGCACGCGGGGGTCACCGTTCAGTACCCGCAACACCGCCAGCATCCGCTGCCAGACCAAAGACAGACCGGCAGCCGGCTCGTGCAAGCGGCCCACGAGTTCCGCAAGCCCCGACCGGTGAAGGCCCTCCCGGGCCCACACGCACTGCTCCTCGCAGGTCATCCGCGCGCGACGCCAAGCCGTGCACGAGGTTGTCGAGCACACTGGCGGTGATCATGCGCGCGCTCTGACATACCAGGGCAGGCCTTGCCGTCGCGCCCACCGCAAGGCCCGCAAGGCGCGCCTCACCCCAGGTGCGCAGGGAGGGGTTGGCATCGTTGAATCCCGCGAGCGTCCTTTGCAGCGTCGACTTACCGGTCCCGGCGGGCCCCAAAAGCGCGGTCACGCCCATTTTCGGCAATACCATATCCACGGAACTCAAGACCACACGTTCACCAAACGCAACCCCGTAGCCTTGCAAGTCAAGGGCCCGGTCAGGCGCATCGGTATGGCCCAACGCCGCGATCATCGGCGCAGGCTCGGATCAAGCATGGCGAGCAGAACCTTGAGGAGCATCGCGATGTCCTCGCACGATCGCGCATCCACTGTGAGAATCGGGATCCGCAGGCCGTGCGCCAAGGCCCACGTCTGATAGGCGGCAATGGAAGGCCGCGGCTGCATGTCGGTGCGCGTGACACCAACAACCACCGCCGTCCCGGCGACCAAATCCTGGAAGGCGTCCAGATAAAAGCGCAGATCCGCAAGGGGGTCGGGGCGCGCATTATCCATGAGCAGGACAACGCCCAGACTCCCCGTCGCCAGGATGTCCCACATGAAACGAAACCGCTCCTGACCCGGCGTCCCGTATAGGTGCAGTTTGCCTCCGCCATCCAACATGATGACACCGTAATCCATGGCCACCGTGGTGCGGCTCTTGCACATCGCCACATCGTCGGTGGCGCGCGCCTCGGTAGTCACCACCGGGATGTCGCTGATGGCGCCGATGGCGGTGGTCTTCCCGGCGCCGACCGGCCCGGCAAACATGATCTTGTGTTCTGCATCCGCCATCTAGCGCCCCGCCAGCCGTTGCAGAATCAGCCCGAAAACGCCGCGCTTGGCATGGGGACGCAGCGCCGGAGGCTCGGGTTCGCGATTCAGGAGGCGCGTGAGGCCCGCGCAGTGTGCCGCCGAATACAGCCGATAAATGTCCGGGGCATCGATGTCGAGCACGCGGCTTGCGAAAAGAATGGAGGTCGGATGCCGGCTCAAGAGTGCCGCCAGCCGGATGGCCTGTTCGCCGCCGGGCAGGCGCGTGACGTTCGGCCAGCGCACGAGCTCCACCACATCATAGTGGTAGCAACCCCTGACGAGCCGACCTTGCGAGGCATGATAGGCGGCCTGCCATAACAACTCGGCGACATCGTGACGACCGCCGCCCCGGTCGTCTACGGACACCACCTCGACCCGAAAATACGAGGCCGGGAGCGTACAAAGCGTCGCCATATCGTAAATGTCGGCGGTGAATGTCCCTTCGCCCCCGAACACCTTGAGTGTGCCGTCCCCGTCGAGTGCGATCTCGATCGTCTGCCGGTTGGCGACAGCGCGCTGAATATGATGCAGGACGTAGTCCTCAGGATGGAAATGCGACGTCTCGCGACGCGCGTCGATGCCCGCGTCCGCACCATGTACCGGATCCATAGCCCCCCGATAGGCCTCGCGCCCTGCCACAACTCCCGCTCCCGGGTCACGAGCCCCTCGATGGATACGCTACAGCAAGGAACATGGCACCGGGCCCGGGGCCGCCGTAGACGCCACCGCGCGCCCCCGTCCGCGGCACGCGCACGACACGTCCTGCCGCTGGCCTTTTCGGCGCACGCGTACTCGGCTTTGGTGCATGGCGGCATGCCACGGGGTCGCAACGGGGGCTTTGCGGCGGCGGGCGTAAGGCGCCGGGATGAGGTCGGCCTGATCCTGCGATCGGCCACGACGCGGTGTTCTGTCGGGTAACCGACAATGCGCGCACGATTCGCGCAGAGACAAGGGTAGGATCGGGCGGCTATCGACGGCGGGCTGTGCGCCCGTCGCCCCGATAGGCGGCCGCCGCCAGGGCATAGCGCTTGAGCTTCTGATGGATGGCGCGGCGCGTGATCCCCATCTCGCGCGCCATGGCCGTCACATTGCCATGGTGGCGCTCGAGCGCATCCTGAAGCACGCGGGTCTCGATAGTCTGGGTCGCCCGGCGTCTGGCCGCATGCAGCATTCCGCCGGTGCCCGGCGACTGCGCGTAAGGAACGGCGATACCGCTCCCATCATGTAAATCGACATCATCGATCACACGGCCGGGGGTAAACAAAAACGCCCGCTCCAGGACGTTTTCGAGTTCGCGGACGTTACCGGGCCACGTATGGGCCATCACCTGCCCCCAGGCACGATCACTCAAGGACTTTGACGGACCACCATGGCGTTGTGCCAGCGCCGTGAGCAGGTGATGAACGAGGCCGGCCACATCCTCCGGGCGCTCCCTAAGCGGCGGGATGCATACCGGTACGACATTCAACCGGTAATAGAGATCCCCGCGGAATTGGCCGGCGGCGACCAGCGATTCGAGCGGTCGATTGGCAGCCGCCACCACGCGTACGTCGACATGGCGCGCCTGCCCGCCACCGACCCGTTCGAACTCGCCTTCCTGCAAGACGCGCAGCAGATTGGCCTGCGAGAATAACGGCAGGCTGTCGATCTCATCTAAGAACAACGTCCCTCGATCGGCGCGCTCGAACAGGCCATGATGAAGGCTGTGGGCCCCCGTAAAGGCGCCCTTTTCATGGCCAAATAGCGTCGTCTCTATGAGATTGGAAGGAACAGCGCCGCAGTTGACGGCCAGGAACGGGCCGGCACTGCGGGAACTTAAGGCATGGATGGCACGGGCTACGATCTCCTTGCCGACCCCAGTCTCTCCGCTTATGAGGACACTGGCCCGCGTCGGTGCCACCTGCTCCACGGCCCTCAGTATCTCGCGCATGGCGCGGGATTCGGCCACGATCAGAGGCCGGTAATGCGCGCCATGCGCGCGTCCGGACGGGCACAGGGCGTGCGCCATCTTGTCGGCAACACGCACGCTGATATCCGCCAGGGCCTGCCGCGAAACGACCGTCTCGCCTTCGCTCACATACTCGTCACCCGCCTGCCCCTTGGCCGCTTCCCGATCTGTATAGATGCACACCTCGCAACGATCATCGCGCAGTGCGATGCGCCTCTTCAGCTCGACCTTCGCATAGCCGAAATTGCGCGCGGCGATCCCGCCGAAGACCGAGGCCGTGGTGCGGCACAACTCCGGGGCATCCCGTACGCGCGCGCCGAACGGACAGCGATGATTCTCGACGTGCACGACCCCCTCGGCGCCCGACACGGCCTCGAATTCGCCGCCGATCGCGTTTTTGATGTACAAGATGAGTCGCTGATAGTGTTCGCGATCGATCTTTTCGGGCAGATTCATCTGCTGGCGCGCGTAGAGTTCGAGACAGCTGCTGGCTGTAAGCCCGAGGTATTCGATGGCGTCGTGGCGCGGAGCGCCGGGGGCCAGGCCGGAGAGCTTGACGCTTTGCGTCACGAACATCTGCAGAAACGACAGCGGACTCAAGTCCGCGAGCGGGTCCTTGTTCGTCATGGCGTAAATCCTCGCGCATCAGCCCCGTGCGTGGCGCAATGCCAGGCCAGGTGCCGGACGATGGCCCACCAGTATAGGGCGATCACGCCGGGATCGAAAGCGTGCCTAGTGGTGCCGGCAGGACGTGCCGCACGTCTGGCAGGGCACCGAACGGGACGACTCGAGCACGCGCACCGCGTCCTCGCGACCGTGGGCCATGCGCGCATGTATGGCGGGCGCCGCCGATATCACCGGTCGTAACGGGCCTTGGCAATGCGGGCAGCATGGCCGAGGCGCGCCGATCCGGTGGCGGATCGTGAGATGATTGTCACATCGCAGGCAGTGGTAATCATAGGTGGGTGCCATAGTCGCTCCAGAAATCCATGAGAAAAATCGAAGAGAGGCAGGGGCGCCGCATGGGCGCCCCTGCAGGGCCTAGGTCCAGCGCGGCGGCTGCCGACCGGTCAGTCCGAAGTCCGCGGGGGTGACATCGGTGCCCTCGCGTCCGCCCTTGTCGCGACGCGGGGCACGCAAGCGCCGGGTCTCGACCTCCCAGATCCAACCGCTGATCGTCACGTCTTTGGGAATCAGCGGGTGCGCGCGGAAGGTCTCGATGGTCTTAAGGCATGTGTCGTCCACGTCATCCATCATGCCGATCCACTTGGCGAACGCGCCCTTTGCCAAGGTGAGCTCCGGCAAGGTCGGGTCGAGCGTCACCGCATCGGGGTCCACGCCCCGCTCACGCAGGGTCTTCTCGAGATCACGCGCGTTGGCCGACAGCATCCCGCATTGGGTATGCTGAACGATCACGATCTCGCGGGTCCCGAAGAACTGGCAGGTCAGCATGGCCGAGCGGATGGCATCATCGGTCACGATCCCGCCGGCATTGCGGAAACAGTGGGCATCGCCGCCGCCGGCGGGCGTATCGACATGGATGCCGAGCGCCTCGTCGACGGGGAGGCGCTCATCCATGCACGCCAGCACCCACAGCCGGCGATTGTTGGGGCCGTTGGCCCCATAGCGACGCCGCTTGGCCCATGCGCCATAGGCGGCGACGCGCGCCGTCAGTTCCTCGTTCAATGTCGTCATGTCGTGATACTCCTTGTCTTGGGAAGGATAAGGTGCCGGGCCCGTAAAAAACCTGGAGCGCCGGGTACCGAGACCTTAGGGCAAGGACCGTGCCGGGTCGGGGCCCTGGAAAAACCTGGCCTCGGGCAAATCTCGTGGGAAGCGGCGCTACACCATTTCCGGATGCGTGGCGGTTATAGACGGATAATAATGGCTGATTCGGTTGAGAAGCGGCAGTTCTCAGGGGGAAGCGGGCCAGCACATGGGCGAGGCCCCTACCACTTGATGGACAACGACCCATATAGAGACTGACAGACCCGTTATGGCCGCATGAGAGAAAGTGCGAGGGGAACCCCAAGGCCCGGCTGCCAGACCGTGCAGCGCAGGGGGGAGGTGGGGATGCGGCCGCTGCTGGCGGCGTAGCCGCCGGGCCAAACGGTGGCGGTTCAGGCCGAGCGGCGCCGTAGCGGTATGGCGCGCCAGGCGCGCACAGCCGGCACCGAACAAGGGCGGAGCGGGATCGGCGACACGAC
>JAJZZU010000096.1 GCA_021797365.1 Pseudomonadota bacterium
GCGTGCCGTGGTCCCTGGACACGGCCACTGGGCGATTTTGCATAGTTTGCTAGTCCAGTGCGGGACGGGCGGGAATTTGACAACCGATGCCCACATCGCCGCACTTGCGCTCGAACATGGCTATACGATCTACTCCTCCGATCACGACTTTGGACGCTTTGGCGGAGTGCGCCATGTCGATCCCCTGCTCTAAAACCCCTCAAAGCCGTTGCGAGACAAACCCTAACCCGTAGACAATATCTCCGACTCGCTAGTATCGCGACACGTTAATTTAATGGGTCAGCGCAATCGTGTGCGCGGAAATGCCTCCCTAGGTTGCTTGGAGCGGAAATTATAGGCCTGTAAGAGCCATGATTCGGCGCGGGAAACCGGCATGATTTTCCGATAAAACACCAGCATTGGCGGGCTTTCGTATTCCAACGATCATGATCACGACTTCTGGCGCTTGTGGTGCAGGTCGCGCACGCGGCGCTCACACCGCAAGGTCCATTGGGCGTGTGTTGCGCGGAGTTTTATCCAGCGGCGGGACCTTTTCTGGCAACGGGAGCGTTTGCGAGCGATTTCGCCCAACTGCGCGCACGCGAGCAGCTTTCCAAGATCAGGCGACAATGCGGAAAGGAACAGCTATGGGCGCAAGCCTCTTATGTAGGCGCTGCCGGGAACGTATCTGCCAAAGTGATCCGCCGATGCATACAGGGATGCCCACACGATATCCTCTACTGTGACATCCTTCGGCACGAAGGGCGTACGGTTGACAAACACTCCAAGTGGCCATTTAGAGAAACGCGAGAGGGACTTATAGGTGCGCTGAACGGTAGACAACCGCAAGATGCCCTGAGGGACGCAGTCGTTGATCTGATCGTCGACTCTTTACAGACTTATCGAGGGGGGCGCGGCGACGATCTGTATGCCCTTCACGACCTCAACATCGAGGACAAGCATATGCTTCTGCTGCCCACAATCAACATCAATAACGTACAAGGTGTCGAGTTTGTTGGGGCAGATGGGACCGTGGGCACCTTTGGCGGGTCCTCTTTCGGCGGCGATTTCTCAGGAACTGGCGCGCACTCCCGTATAGAAGCCGCCACAGACATAGTCGAAATTGTGAATTTTGGAAGCGCCGCCCTTGATCTACGTTTTGGAACGAAAACGTTCCATGGTCAGCCTGTTGTCCCCACGCTGCATCGAATCTCCCGCCTCGTGTCCACAACCGTAGAGACGGTCGAGAAATGTTTGAATCCTGCCTGAATCCTTAGGATTCCCACGCTTATATCCTTTAACCAGCAGAGGCTCCATGAGACGGGAGTTTCCTTCTGGTTGTCATCAAGCTTCATGCCTGTGAGATTGTTCACGTAACGGCTAACGCTCAGCGCCCCCGCTGCATGCTGTTGTTAGGCAAGGACGTGCCGAAGCACATCAGGACAGCCCTTGTAGCAGTTTGACAATGGCACTTCTTCGCTTGTCGTAGAACTCATCAAACGCATCAAATGCGTATGTTGACATTTCCGGGATTATATGACGCGCTCTGAAAGTGGCATCCCGTGTCCTGATCCATTCTTCAAATGGCGTGGCGTTTTTCGACAAGTTCTCGGATTCGGTAAGTAATTGCAGGTTGGCGAGCAGGTTGTACTTGGCGATGTACGATTGAACCTTGGATTCATCGTAACCCCTCTCCTTTAGGAGCCGAACCCCAAACTGCGACTGAGGAAAGATGTGATCCTCGTGGAACACGGCGTCCTTCCAGTCCCGGTCCGGGTAAATTAGGGAGAGGACGAGGTTAGTGTAGCGCCCCTGGTAGCTGTAGCCCATGATGCGCTCAATCTCGGGGTCGTTTAGGCTCGCCTCGATCCCCAGTGACCTATACAACTCGGCTGCGGGAAACGGGGAGTGGGGACCGCAACCAGAAAGTAGTTCCCGTAGGCGTCCGAGGGTCGTGTCCGATGAGCCGCCGAAGGCGTTTTTCAGCGTCGAGAAAACGAACCAACGGCGGATCGCAACTTGGGCGTCGGCATCTTCGGACCTCGATGACGTGTCGAAAGAGTTGTCGCCTCGCTTTAGCAGGTAGAGGGCAATCGGAAGCAAGGCAAGCGGTGCAACGACATTCTTGGAGTTGAAGCCGAAGCGCGAAATCAGCCGCACCGTCGCCGCCAGGGCCGCCTTGATCTTCTCCCAATTCGCCTCGATCTTGCGCAGGTTGGTCTTACTGAAGTTCTTGACCTTGTACTGGATCGGCAGGTTCTCGGTGAGATAGAGGCTGGCCTTCAGCACGAAGTCCTTGCCGAAGTTGTACCCCGTCCCAATATCGTTGAGCGAGTCGGTGAAGTCGTGGATTTCGCGCCGGGCGTCCAGTGTCTCCCACTTCGCCGTCGCCGTAGCCAGAAGCAGGTCGGAGTATTCGAGCGGCTGACCTGCCGAGTTTGCCCGCACGAAGACCTGCAACACCTTGTCGTAGTCCTGTGACTTCTCCTGGTAGTAGTTCCCCACCAGCGTCGTGTGGATACGGTTGTGTAGACGGCCGATCAGCCTGTTGGCGTTGTCCGCATGGTCCTCGGAAAGCCCGGCCAGTCTCGCCCTCGTGTCCGCCTTCGCATCCTCGGCGTCCTCGAAGTCGAGGATGCGTCCGACGAGATACCACAGCTGCGGAGCTTCGCCCGACGGCTCGTCGCTCTCACGGAAGGCAAACCCGTAGGTGAGTTCTTCGGGGTTTTCGTCGTTCGATGTGGGCGGTTTTAGCAGGTTCAGATAGAGACGGGTCTTCCTCCAGCGGTAGTAGAAGTAGCGGTACGACCCCTTCAGCCCGACGTACAGCGAGGTAATGCGCTGCTGGCCGTCCAGGACGAGGGTGATGTCCTTGGTGATCCCCGCCATGTTCGCCGGTGGGTTATGCGGGGAACCAGCGTCGAAGTCCCGAATGAACTCGTAGACCGGCCACTCGTCCTTGTTCTTCTGCTCCAGCGTCCAGTAGAGGAACGAGCCGATGGGGAAGTCCGCCATTATTGAGTCGAACAACCGCTCGATGCGGTCGGTCCCCCACACGAACTCTCGCTGGATCGCCGGAAGATAGATATCCCGGTTCACCTGGCGGATGATGTCGCTGACTCGAACGGGTATGTACTCCACAGAATCCCCTTTGCCTAACTAAAATTCGACGTCCTAAAAGGCCCGTCCATACGGGCCCATTGGGGCTTGATAAAAACTTAACACCTGTTTATTCGTACAGTTAGTCTTTTTCGTGTAGCAGTCAACTGAGGTAGCGCATGTTAAATCGTACCCTAAAGGCGTCACCGATTCGCGGCCTAATGGAGCCACGGCAAGGTGGCCTTTCCCCGATTTCGGATGGGTTCGTTTTACGGGGTTTTTGGCAAACTGACAAGAGCTTCGACATACCATCCCGTGAGGGCGGGGCGGCAGACGTAGAGGGCCGCCCCGCCGGCGGGGTGAAGGAGAGGTGCGGTTTAGGAAGAAGGCGCAGGATGGGGAGAGGATGGCGCGGGGCCCGCAGGCTGCACCTGTGCTGCGAGCACATCGGAGCTTCTCAACGGGCCGTGAGGTCGGACTTCTCATCGATTCTGTTCTTGTACGCGCTCAGCTGGCGCGGCGGGGTTGCCCCCCAAGGACGTAGTAGCAAACCAAACTACGGTGACAAGCGTCAATACCTACTTTTCTAGGCTGCCCCCGCCGAGATCCTGGCTTTGAGGCGTACGGTGCTAATTCCCAAAATGGCAGCCGCGTCCTTATCAAATCCGATCCTCATTGTTCGGCCCTAGTAAAAAATCAATGTGGATATTTTGTGGCGTGGCAAGCAATATGTGGCGACGAATAGCTAATTTTTGCAAGAGTTTTCCGAAAGGTGATCGCGTCAGTGATCGTGGGTCACGATTAGCAATCCTTTTTCTGGCGCGTGGGATGGGGTGAGTAAGCTGACGGCAACCGTTGTATGATGACGAATAGCTTGAACTGGGGACAATGGGGGCAGAATGCTCGGCGGCGGACGGTGGAATACCAAGTCGAGGCTCCGAAAGCAGCTCCCGATATTTTTTCTGACTAGACCGAGCGGGCCCGCAACCGCTTTGTACGCCGTCCCGGTTGTATTCGGACTTGTGGCGCTTCTGACCAAGAACCCCATTTTCCGCACACTGGTGCCCTTGGCGGTTCCCTTGATAACCTTTCTCGGTATCGCGTGGTGGACCGACTTTAGGGAGAGGCGGGCACTGCTTTCCGAGATGAGGGAAAATGCGGATGCACTACTCATGACATGCCGGCAGTTTATTGAGCGGGACATTGACAAATGGCGCGCAGACCCGGCTACCGTGTCCCTTATGCCGCAAGTGACGTCATCCGTTTGGGAGTCCATTACCGAGCGTGCGCATTCGGACGCCAGCGTGCGAATCGTGGGGCGTCAGAATAGCCGACTCTCTCAGATTTATGCTCGAATCCGTGACCGGCCTATTATGACGGGCACAATCCTGCGGCGGGCGAGCTGGTCTTGGGATGCCTTGGCGGCGCCGAACGGACATCCGTGGGACCCCCATCTTCCTCGCAATATATTTCAATGTGGCCTGTTTTACCTGGGCCTCGCGGAGACCCTATACAGGTTTTTGGCAGACTCCAACACCTGGTTCGCTCCTCAAACTTGTCGTGAACAGGGGCCATGGGTTGTGAAGGCCCGCACCTTTCTGAAAGAGGCGGACATCGCGTGGACCGAGCATTTGGTAGCGAACCCCGACCAGGACGCGAAGGAGAGAAAGGCGATCTTTGACAAACGGCTCGACGAATTGCGGGACATTTATCGTCGAACTACCTGAATGGCGCTATTCGAACAACGGCAAGCACCCTATTCCCGTTCTCTACACAGCCCACTGCGCAGATAGCAATGCGGCCTGCTCCAATACCGTTTGGGTGGCCTTTTCCTGCTTATCGGGCGGGTAGCCGTATTTGCGCAGGATGCGCTTGACGATCACGCGCAGGTTGGCGCGGACGTTCTCGCGCACGGTCCAGTCGATGGTGACGTTCTTTTTGACGGTCGCGACAAGTTCCCGGGCGATATCGACGAGGGTCGGTTCCCCCAAGACCTTGACCGCGCTGTCGTTAACTTCCAGCGCATCGTAGAAGGCCAGTTCGTCCTCCGTGAGATGCAAGGCCTCGCCGCGCGCGTGGGCCCGACGCAGGTCTTTCGCGAGCGCGATCAGCTCCTCGATCACCTGGGCGGTTTCGATAGCACGGTTCTGGTATTTGCGGATCGCCTGCTCGAGGAGATCGGCAAAGGAGCGGCCCTGGACGATGTTGCGCCGGGCGCGGTTTTTGATCTCGCCCTTCAAGAGCTTTTGCAAGAGTTCCACCGCGAGATGGCGCTGCGGTAGGGCGCGCACCTCGGACAAGAATTCATCGGACAGGATGGAGAGATCGGGTTTGGGGAGACCTGCGGCCGCGAAGATGTCGATGACGTCTTCGGAGGCCACGGCCTGCGCGATGATCTGGCGGATGGCGTGATTCAGATCCTCGTCGCTCTGGCGCTCCCCCGGCACGCCCTTGGCGAGCACCGCCTGAAAGAACCCGACATCCTCCCGGATGACCAGCGCCCGCTCGTGGGGTACGGCGAGCGCAAAGGCCTTCGAGACATCGGTCACGGCCCGCAGGAGGCGGGCCTTGCCGTCTTGCTGGGCGAGGATATGGTCCTGGGCGGCCGGTAAGAGCGAGAGCCGCTCCTGGGGAGTACCGGTGACCCACTTCGACCAATCGAAGGGGTGAAAGAGGCCGCGGCAGATCTCGTAGTGCTTCAAAAGCGCGGCGACGGCCTCGTCCTGGTCGAGGGCGGTTTTCCCCCGACCTCCGCTTTCGGTATAGGTGGCCAGGGCGGCCTTCAATTCATCGGCCAAGCCCAGGTAATCGACCACCAGGCCGCCGGGCTTGTCCTTAAAGACCCGGTTCACGCGGGCAATGGCCTGCATGAGGCCATGACCGCGCATGGGCTTATCCATATAGAGGGTATGGAGGCTTGGGGCATCAAAGCCCGTAAGCCACATATCGCGCACCAAGACGATCCGGAAGGGGTCTTTCGGGTCGCGAAAGCGCTGGGCCAAGGCCTCGCGCCGAGGCTTGTTGCGGATATGGGGCTGCCAGTCCAGGGGATCGGTGGCCGAGCCCGTCATGACGACCTTGAGGGCGCCTTGATCGTCGCCTTCCCCCACCCAGGCCGGGCGCAGTTTCGCGATCGCGTTATAGAGCGCGATACAGATCCGGCGGCTCATGCACACCACCATGGCCTTGCCGTCCAAGGCGGCGAGCCGGTCCTCGAAGTGCGCCACGAGGTCCCGGGCGATGAGATGGACGCGGGCCTTAGCCCCGACGACCGCCTCCAGCCGCGCCCATTGGGTCTTCAGGCGCTCCTTGCGTTCCGCCTCCTCGCCCTCGGTGATCTCCTCGAACCGGGGGTCGATCTTGGGGCGTTCGGAGGCCTTCAGGGCGAGCTTGGCGAGCCGGCTTTCATAGTAGATGGGGACCGTGGCGCCGTCGGCGACCGAGCGCTGGATGTCATAGACGCTGATGTAGTCGCCGAAGACCGCCCGGGTGTTGGCATCGGTCTTCTCGATCGGGGTCCCGGTAAAACCGATGAACGAGGCATGCGGCAGCGCATCGCGCATATGGCGGGCGTAGCCGTCGATGAAGTCGTACTGGCTGCGGTGGGCCTCATCGGCGATCACGACGACGTTGTGCCGCTTCGAGAGCACTGGGTGGCGGTCGCCCTTCTCCTCGGGAAAGAACTTCTGGATGGTGGTGAAGATCACCCCGCCGGCCGAGACCCTCAATCGCGCGCGCAGATCCGCGCGGTCGCGCGCCTGCACCGGCGGCTGGCGTAGCAGATCGCGGCACCGGGCGAAGGTGGCGAAAAGCTGATCATCCAGATCATTGCGGTCGGTCAACACGACGATGGTGGGGTTGTCCATGGCCGGATGGAGGATGACACGCCCGGCATAGAAGGCCATGGTGAGGCTTTTGCCCGACCCTTGCGTGTGTGCCACACCACCCCGACGCGGCGATCGCCGGGGTCGCCACCGGCCGGATCCGCCGTCCCATACCGGCCCCGGGTCTCGGCCACCTGCGGCAGGGGGATCCGGGCGGCCCGTATCGTCTCCTCGATCGCGACGTTCACCGCATGGAACTGATGATAGCCCGCGATCTTCTTGATAAGCCGCCCGCCGCCTTCATCTTCGAAGACCACGAAGTGGCGCACGAGATCCAGGAAGCGGTGGCGGGCAAAGACCCCCTCCAGCACCACCTGCAGCTCCGGCAGCGCCGGGGACGCGTCCTCGTGCCCGGTGATGGTGCGCCAGGGCTTGAACCATTCCCGGCCCGCCCCGAGCGCGCCGATGCGGGCCCAGGTTCCATCCGAGATGATAAGCGCCGCATTGGTCGCAAACAGGGCCGGGATCTGCGCCTGATAGGTCTGCAACTGCTGCCAGGCGTCGCCGATGGTGGCGTTTTCGTCGGTAGGATTCTTCAGCTCCACCACGGCCAGCGGCAGGCCGTTTACAAACACCACCACGTCGGCGCGCCGGGTGTGTTGCCCCTCGACCACCGTAAATTGATTGACGGCCAGCCAGTCGTTTTTCGCCGCCGCCTCGAAATCGATCGCCCGCGCCTGGGCACCCGCAACCGCGCCGTCCTTGCGCCGATACTCCACCGCCACACCCCCCACCAGCATACGGTGCAAGGCGCGATTGCGCTCCAAAAGGCTCGCCGCATCGGCACGCGTCAGTTTGCGAAACGCCTCCTCGTGCGCCTCGGGCGGGAGATGGGGATTCAGGCGGGCCAGGGCCGCGCGCAGCCGGCCCTCGAGGACCACGTCCCGATAGTTCGGGCCGCTCCGCTCGGCCCCTGGGAGGCCCGCGGCGATATCGGGGCCGTAGAGAACGGCGTAGCCGAGGGATGCGAACCAGGCAAGCGCAGCCTCCTCGACGACCGATTCCGAGAAAGCGCTCACACCGGGCGCTCTCCCAGCAGGTTCATGACAAGTCGGATCAAGAGATCCTTGCTCGCAGGGGCGCTTTCGGCAATAAGCAGGGCGAGCGCCGTCAACGCTGCAGGATTCAGGGTATGCGCGATGCCTTCCTGCTCCAGATA
>JAJZZU010000097.1 GCA_021797365.1 Pseudomonadota bacterium
CGAAGATATGCGGCAAATTGCGGTAGTTTCTTCGGGTTTTCGCCTTGTTTTGTCGCTCTACTACCAAAACCAACCGGAGATTGACGCCCACTGTGCCAGTGGGCTGTACACACCGTCGCACCCGTTGGGCTGCAACGGCGTTCCGCGCTTCGCGTGGATGCAAATCTCCGGATGATGGTTGTATTCGGCTCTCCAGGGCTCCCCGAATTTCCACAGCGGGCCACCTTGTAGGAGTCCTTATATATAGGAGCATGCGGGATGATGACCTTGAAGAGTCTGAGTGGCGGCCCTGGCGCCGCCCGGCATGTCGTTTCGTATTGCGAACATGAGATTGGTGACAACCGCAAAGATGGGTACTACTCAAAAGGGGCGACTCCGAGCGCGTGGGGCGGCGCCTTGGCCACCGAACTGGGACTCGCCGGGCCCGTCGACGGAAAGACCCTGCAGGCGCTCCTGGAGGGACGCCTTCCCAACGGCGAGACCTTCGGTACCGACGGTGTCGAGAAAGAAGGTCATCGCCGTATGGGCGTCGATCTCACGTTTTCGGCTCCAAAATCTGTCAGCGAGTACGCGTTATGTAAGGCTTCTCCGGAAATACGAAACAAGATCCTTGCCGCGCACGACCGGGCGGTGGCCAAAGCCATGGCCCTCGTTGAGCGGGAATTTGTGTCCGCTCGATACGGTAAAGGCGGTACCGAGTCGGTCAAGACCGGACAGTCCTTATATGCTGCGTATCGTCACGAGGACGCGCGGCCGGTCGACGGTAAGGTCGCCCCCCAGATCCATTCCCATGCCGTCACCTTAAATATGACGCGAGGGAGAGATGGTGAGATCCGCGCGCTCAACTTGCAGTTCGGGAACGATGGCATCAAGTTGGCGGGTGCTGCTTATCGGGCACACCTCGCCCGCGAATTGCGCGAAATGGGATTCGCTCTCCGTAAGACCGAGGAAGGGTACGAGTTGGCCGAGGTGAGCGACGAGCAGATCGAGGCCGGCAGCCCACGCCGTCAACAAATCGACGCGGACCTCGAAAGCAAAGGCCTGAGTCGTGAGAACTCGACGGGCGCCCAACGCACGGCATCCAACCTTTCTACCCGTGAATCCAAACGCCAGATGTCCCAGGACGAGCAACGATGGGAATGGAGAGAGTTAGGCCGCGAGATCGGGCTCGATATGCCCGACCCGACCCCACCCCAGGAGCCCCTGCCGCCGCCGGACGTGGCTGAGGCCCTGGCGCATGCAACCTCACATCTCAGCGAACGCGAATCCGTGATCAATAGCCAGTCCGTGCGGCTCCAGGCCCTTTTGCATGGAATGCATGCGGGTGTGACCGTCGATCTCCTCGATAAAGAGATCGATGCCGCGCGGGAGATCGGCGACCTTATCGATGCTGGCGATCAAAAGATCGTCACGAAGGAAACCCTCGCCCGCGAGGCCAGTATCCTGGCCACCGTGTCCGCCGGACGCGCCACCCAAGCGCCTCTTACTGACGAGGCAGGCGCCCTGGCGCGCATCGCTGCGCGCGAGGCCATCGAGCGAACCGCCCGCCCCAATTTTGCGTTTTCAGCAAGCCAGCGAAACGCTGTCGTGCGCACCCTCACAACCTCCGACCAGTTTTTTGTGATCCGTGGCGCGGCAGGCGCCGGAAAGTCGACGGCCCTCGCTGCCTTGGCCGATGAGGCTAAGGCCCATGGATATCGCGTGATCGGTACCGGCCCGTCGCAAACGGCCGTAGATGGTACGAAGGATGTGAACCCCGATGATGCGCGAACCCTCGCCAGCTTTTGCATGCGCGAAGAGAAGGACGACACGCCCCGCCTTATCCTTATGGACGAGGCTGGCATGGTTTCTGCGCGGGATATGTCCGCGTTTCTCGAAAAGGTACGACCGCAGGACAAAGTTGTGTATGTTGGGGATGACTTGCAACTCGCGGCTGTTGAGGCTGGATCGCCCATGGCGCAGATGATGCGCGAAAAGGTGGTCAAGGTCGCAGAGATCGACGAGATCGTGCGACAGAAAGACGCCGGTCTCTTAGCCGTCGCCACAGCCTTTGCGCATGGTCGCAACGAGGAGGCCGTGCAACTCGCCGCCCCTTACATGACCGCCGTGACAGTCACGGACGACGATTACAAAGCCGCCGAAGCCTCCAAGGCCGACGCTAAGCCGGTAAACGGTCCCCTGCCCGATGCTACGCGCAGCATGCTCAACCTCGTCAAGACTATCCGCAAAAAGCATAAGGACATCCCCGCGCCATCCGCCCACGATTTTAAAACCGTACGCGAATGGCTTGACACACACTCAAAGACGGAATTGGGTTTCGAGGCTAAGGTACTCGCGCCGCAGGCGGTTCGTGTGCAGGCTATCGCCAGGGAGACGGCGGAGGCATATCTGAAGCTGTCGCCATCGGAGCGCGACAAGACGCTTGTTCTGGCGGCGACGAATGAAATGCGGAGGGCGATCAATGAGAAGGTCAAAGCCGGTCTGCAAAAGCAGGTGCCGGAAGGCGCTGACGTTGCATCCGTTACCGTAACGGCCTTGGATAAGTCGCAATGCACCCGCGCGGAATTGCGCGAGGCCATCAACTACAAGGAGGGGATGATCTTGCGCGTGCCAGAGGGGCGCGGACGCTCTAAGAAGGTCGTGGACTGGACAATCACGGCAACCGACCCGACCCGCAACATCGTGACGGCGCGCAACCGGGACGGCGAAGAAAAGACCTTCCGACCGCGCGACCTGAACCCCAAAGAGACCGGCCTATACACAAAACGTGATCTCGACTTGGCGGTCGGCGATCGTGTCGTTTTCACAGAGAACCGTCGTAACGACGGCTATCAAAATAACGAGACAGGCACCGTGACCGCGTGCGGGGCTGACAAGGTTACGATCAGGAAGGACGACGGCAAACAGGTCGAGATCGGCACTGACCAGATGCATAACCTCGACCACGGCTGGGCGGTGACGGTGCATCGCAGTCAAGGGCGCACGGTCGATCGCGCCCTTGTCGCGGGCATGGCCTCCAAAATGGCCACAGCAATGTTAGCTTACGTTGCGTGCACGCGCGAACGATTTCACCTTCGGATTTTCACCGACAACATCAAGGCATTGCAAAAATCGTGGGCGAAGGTTGCTGAGAGAGAGACCGCGAAGGACGCGACCGAAAAGGCCGCGCTCGCCCAGGAGACCGCGCCTCTCGCCGCCGCCCGGGAGGCTGTGCGTGCGGAGATGCCCGAGCCTGAGCCCGTCAAACCCGCCACGCCTACCCCCGCTCGCGAATGGCATATCACTGACGAGCAAAGCAGTGATGCGGAATACGTTTCGAACAGTGATCCGGGGTACTGGGATGACGAGATGATCCGCGACGCTGATGTCGCTGATGCGCTGCCAGAAGAAGAACGGTCTCCAATACAGCGCGCCCTCATCGATGCCCGCAAATTTTTTGCGAAGCACGCGGGCGAAGAGCTGGAGTTTGATCATCTCTCCGATCCTGATGAAGCGCGTGCCGCTTATCAGTCATACAAAAAAGCGGAACAGGAGCGGGTGGGCCCGATTCAAGAACAAGAGCACGAGCGCGAACTTGGCGACTCCTACGGCTGGTGATGAATTTCCATGCGGGGGTACTGGTAGTAGTACACAAAACACAACGGAGGTAGTCATGTCCAAAGATTTCGATTTCTGGGAAGACCTGCCCAGTTTTGTAGGCCCGCGCATTCCGTCAGGGTTGCGCATCCGCAGGATCGTCGACGAGCAAAACCGGCAGGACGAAGCGGCGCGGCGCGATGAGATTGCGCAATGGGTCGTGAGGTGGCGGGAGGCATGCGAGGCCGCTGGCGGCAACCCGCAGCCTCGTTCTTTCATGGTTGTTCGCCGGGCGCGCTCGGATCTGTACATAGATCAGATGCATGCGAGGTACGGAGCAGAGAAGTGCGTATCTCTTGGGTTGCGTCGGGAGGATCAAAAATGGCTGGCGTAAACATGCTGACGTTGAAGCGGGTACGCAAAGAGCGGGTTGTCTTGGAGCGTCAGGCATCCGCTCTTTTCCGTGCATTGCTAAAGGCTGAACGGGGTCGGTCAGGCCCTCTCGTACCGCCTCGCGAGCGGCAGGCCTTAGCCAAGCGCGTCGCCGTGATCGACGGTGAGATCCGTAAGATCCGCCGCGCGCTTCGTAAAATCGGGGCGGGCCGGTGATGGCCGCCCCGGCGTCCTTCGATCCGGTAGACCATGCCGCCGTGAACGTTGCGGCGGTGCGGTTTTACCGGCACATCCGGAGGTGCGGTCGATGCCATCTGCTAGATGAACGTCTTTGCAAGACCGGGCGAGCACTGCGGGACGCGAAATGCGAGGCCGTGGCACAAAAATGGAGGCGATGATATGGACGATCAGGTAGTTAGCGGGAGCGACATCAACTGGGCCAGTTCAGAGCGCCCAGTCGTTGCATCTATGTGCGCCGCCGTCGGTGCAGCGGTCGGGTACATCGGCGGCATGGAGGGTTTGCTTTGGTATGTGGGGCAGCCCTTCACGCCTGTGCGCGAGATCCCGCTCTGGGTCTGGCACATCCTGCGCACTTATGGCCCTCTGCCGCCCGTGGTCGGCGGCTGGATACCTGCGGCCCTTGCGGGTGTCTTTGGGATCGCCTTCGGGGTGGGTGGGTGGCGGTTGGCTACACGCTCAAATGTTCGGCACGTCAGGGGCACGCAGATCGTAACCAATGCCGAGGAGGTGGCGGCCAATTTTCGGCCGTTCCAGGGCGGTTTAGCAGGCGTATCTGTGCATCCGCAGGTCCAGATCGGCGAACACGCAGAATGCCGGCATCTGATGCTGCTCGGTGGTGCTGGGTCAGGAAAAACGACAGTCCTGCACCGCATTTTGCGCGAGATCATCGCCAGAGGTGACCGTGTGATTTTGTTGGATTTTAAGGCAGATTTCACGTCGTCCTTAGACTGTCAGATCACGTTACTATCTCCGACAGATGCACGTAGTGCGAGGTGGGCGCTGGGGCGCGACATACGCACGAAGCTCGATGCCCTTGCCCTAGCAGAGACCTTAATCCCTCTCCCTGCAGGCGGTGAACCAATCTGGGCGAGAGGCGCGCGAGGGCTTCTGGTCGGCCTCATCACACACTTGCAAGCCAAACATAAAACGGAGTGGGGCTTCGCTCACATCGCCGAACTGTCCTCACGCGTGCTCACAAACTATAAATTGCTGGTCGAGATCGTCAAGAAAAACCACCCGCCCGCCAAAGCTTATCTTATGGGCGCCGACAGCAAAACGACTCAAAGTTTCCTGGCGGAATTGTCGGGCGCGTTGACGCACGTTATAGAGCTGGGGGTCGCAGATTATGCGGCCCTAAAAAAGTACGGCAAATGGTCTGTTCGTGGGTGGTTATCTTCCAACACGAAACTGCCAAAAGTTGCGGTCATCGGATGGCGCGCCAGTAGTAAGGAGTTATCACAAGCTTGGGCCGCGAGTTTGACCGAACAACTTGTCAGGCAAATCGGAGATCTTGAGGATTGCGATCCCAACGAGCGGAGAATCTGGCTTGTGTTGGATGAGGTAGCTCAAATGGGAAAGGTTCCGAGCATCGGCGACGCTCTCGTGACCCTTCGGTCTAAAGGGGTTCGCACGGTTTTGGGCCTACAGAGTGTCGCGCAGATCGATGAAGCTTACGGGCGCAATGCCCTCACAACGTGGACTGGTAGCATATCGTCGAAGATCATATGCCAACTCTCAAGCCCTGATGATCAGAAATTCGGCGCGTCGCTCTTAGGAGAACATGAAGTCGAGCGATATACGCATCAGTCTACACAGTCTAATGGCCTCGTCTCACACTCAGGATCGTGGCAACGTATGAGAGAGCCTGTAATGCTCCCCAGTGAATTGGGGACAGAGATCGGCCCAGGGTTTCGGGGCGTACGGGCGTTGGTCGTTACCGGCAACAGGAAGGTTGCCTTACTGCGATGGCCGTTTTTCTTTGCCCGAAAGGTCCGCAAAAGTCGGGTGCTAGCGCGCTGGATCGGGCCGGATTATGTCCGTCCGGTGTGGGGTGAAAGCCCGCCCCCCGTGTGCGATGCGCCAAAAGATGAAGCTGCACGGAAGGCCCCTTTGCATGATGCCGCTGAAACGTCCGGCCCTGGGGTGGCGGAGCAGATAGCAATCGATGCAGGAGTATTGGCGGTCTGTCCGGACTGTGGGGTCGTATATAGGCAGGCCGACGCCGACCCGGCTGCGGCATACAAACTCGCAAACGCTGGCTTCTCCCGCAACCTCTACCCAACGTTCCCTGATCGTCGGACACTGACCGACGTGATCAAGTCGGTCATCGATGGCGCGCCGACCGCATGCGAATGCGGAGCCAAGCCCGCACAAGATACGCAGAAGAAAAAAGGTCAGGCGCAGGAACAAGTGCCCGGACGACCGGTTGGTGCGGCAACAAAAACGCCGCAACAGGCGAAACCGACACCGACACCGACAGCGCAGGCCAAGGCCCCCAAAAAGACGCAACCCGAAGAAGGTGCAGACCCCTTTGCCGACATCGCCGCCGGGGTTCTTGCCGATGCGCTCTTGCCCGGCGCGTCTGTCATCACTGACATTATCAACACAGTAGTCCCCGATGGTGCGGACGCGAGCAGTGACCTGCCGATGGTGCCGGGAGTTCCGGAACCGGATGCGGGCGATGAGGTTGGGCCCGGGCACGAGCCCGAGGCCGGGGACTGAGCGAATTTCCACATAGGGGCTCTAGTAAGAGCCCCAATATTTTAGGAGTACCACTATGCGTAAGGTATCAGCATCTATAGTCATAGCCACCCTGCTTTCCGCATCTCCCGCCTACGCCCTGGGCGGTGTCGCAATCACGGGCTACTGTAAATCGGTAGGCGGGCTCGTCGCATCAGCAGGCAGTGTCGCAGCGGTCTCATCACAGATCACAACACTTCAAGGAATCCTTGCGTCGCAACTCCATTTGATCGGCTCATCTATCGCCTCGCAAGAAGGCGCCCTAATCTCTACGATCGACAGTCAGTTCAAGAACGAGAACAACCAGATCCGCCACAGCGCGAACGCCGCGCGCATCGGCCAGATCAAAGCCCAGCAGGCGCTCGCGATGGCGCCCAACCAGCAACCGCAGAATATGTGCGACGCGCCGGGTCTTGGTGCCGGGATCCAGGTCGGCTCGCAGACCGACGCCGACCTCACACAAAAGATCGCGGCCGCCAGCAATACGCACGACACGACATTCACGCGCCCGATCGATGCCGACACCGCCGTCATGAAGGCGCCGTCCGCAGTCTTTGGTCCATCGCCGCCCTTTGTGCCCGGCGGCAGCCTGTCGCCGGTGCAGTCGGGCATCGCCTCGCAGTGGATCAACGCCGACACAGCCCCGTATCCTTTACCGGCGATCCCGGCCACCTCAAACCCATCACCCAGCGCGATGCGCTATAACGCCGCCGTGCGCGTCGATACCGCACGCCTCGCCGTGCCGCAAGAGACGGAAGCGATGATCGTAGCCCTCCATACCGCATCTCTCAATGTCGGGACGTGGCCCTCGGACACGTGGGCGGCGATGACCGACAAGAGCGGTGGCGTGCCGCCCGGGGTCGTGAACGGGCACATCTCAGACAATGCGTTGACGCGCCTGCAGGTCGCCGCGCGCTACGCCAACCCCTCCTGGTATGCGGGCCTCGCAACAAAGAATACCCAAGGCCTGTTGCGGGAGGTCGCGATGATGGATGCGGTGCGCATGCACATGCAGTACACGGAACTCCGGCTGACTGAACGCATGGCGATGATGATCTCGCAGATGGCGGCCCAGCAGGCCAATAGGGCGGCGCGGGCGGATGCGGGGGTTCGGGGATGAATAGGGCACGGCTTTGGGACCAGTTCCGTTGCTTATTCCTGCCCCGCAGTCATCGCAGACGGATCCGGCAGGGCAAGCGCACTCTAAGGAAGATCAGGCCATGGCTTCAGGAGCCGGGAGGGGCACCGCGAGTCTTCGGTTACCTGCGCAAGGTCGATCCATTGACCTTCGAGGAACTGACGCTCCAGTCGTTTGCAGATATGGGCTGGCGTGTCCGGCGTGGCACACGCTACTCCGGCGACGGTGGCATCGATGGGCAT
>JAJZZU010000098.1 GCA_021797365.1 Pseudomonadota bacterium
TTGGCCCAGGTTTCCGCTTGGCCTTTCAGGTCAAACGTGCGGGTCTGCGTGGGGTAACCCTTGCGTTTAATGATGGCGCGCCAAGACCCCGACCGCTTTTGAAAGCATGCCATGACAGCCCTCCTGTCTTGGTCGCTGAAGTTACCATCAGGTTACCAAATGGGGTTATTTTCGGGAGGGTTTTCTGTAAGTTGTTGATTTTATTGGCGTCCCCAAGGGGATTCGAACCCCTGTTACCGCCGTGAAAGGGCAACCAGACTCTTTATACATCAGCTATTTACGACTTAACGCATTGAAATTATGGATAGACTATAACCATCCATATCCCTGAATAGCCCTCTATTTTTATGCGCAGGTGGACAAGAGGTGGACATGCATGAGCGCATGATGTCTAGGATACACGCTCCATTGTATAGTACGCAGTACCATCCATTTACTATACAAAACATTTAGTATTCAATGGGTTGACGAGTTATTGGAGGGTGGCGTACAGTTACCAGTAACTCTGGCGGGAGTCGCGCCCGAATCGACCAGGGGGGTTCCGGCACTTACTCGTATGGAAAGTCGGGGCGGCAGGTGATAGAGCCGCGCGGATCAGAACCCTAGGTATCAGACAGACGACCGGGGCCTGTGCAAGTAAATAAGCAACGAGTAGCCTTTTTTAAGGGCGAGTCCGGGACGCGGGGAAGCGAAACGGGAGGCCTTTGGGCAACTGCCAGTGAGTAAATATCTGGCGCTGAAACGTTGGCATCGGTTCTGTCCTCTAATGAGGACTGGGCCGTGGAACATTTCCGCATTTCGAATAATCTCGAATTACTAAATCGCTTATTCCCTGGACAGGCGTTTATCTCCATTGCGGACGCAGCCCATGCTTGCACTCTCTCACACAAAACCATTAGAAACCGGATCGCGCAGGGCACATGGCCAACCCCAACGGTCAAGTTGGGCACCCGTCGAGTCATCCCTGTGGCCGCCCTGGCTGATTTCCTTGATAATCTGACCGATCCCAAGCCAGGCGTCGGCCGCCCCCGCAATTCTGGTAAGGGGGTCTAACCTGTGCGCACCCAGGCCACATCAGACCCCGACTGCGCCTGCCCACCCTGGGCGGGCCTTACTCCCACAGAGGCCCGCGCCTGGATAGACCAGGCCGGCGGTATTGATGCCGCCGCGGATCTCATTCTCAGCTTTGGTCATTCCCCTCGCTATCAAAGTAATCGCGACTTTCGCGAAACACACACTCAAGGACCGAGCCTGGACGTGCTTTTGGATCTTGCCAATACACCCGGAGAGGAAGACAAAGCATCTACGGATATCGAGGATACCGAAACACTATTCCGCGTAAATCGGACAAATTCAGTTGTCACCGCCCGTGACTTGGACTGCGATCAGTGGAACGCGATTCGGGCGCTCTACCCACACAATGGCCGCGACTGGGATGTCCTGGTTTCGTCTGCGCGGCACGGTGCTGAGGAATCCGAGAAGATCGGGAATGAAGTCGGGTTATCCGGGCGGCGCATCCGGCAAATCCAGGATTGGCACTGGGACTGGGCAAAGGCCAACACCACCATCGAAGAACGGGCGGCACACCTTGATGACCCGCTGCCGACCGCCAGAGTGACAAAACGCCTGCCCAGTCGCGCCGGCCGCAAGCGGAAAATGTCACTGGATCCGGATAATGATCTCGCCGCACCCATCTTGATATTGGTGCCCCGCGTGCCGCCGCCGCCCAAGGCGTCTCGCCGTGCAACAAGCCACCGTCTGCGCCGCCGGTTCGTGGACCCCCGGCAATGCGATTTCGGGTGGGGGATAGCGGCGTGACGACCATCCAAGACACCCATAGTGGCGGGGTGCTTTCCGTGTCTATGCCGCCTGGCAGTCGGTATGGCATTGTCCCGCGTGCGTTGTTGGAAGATCCGCAGCTCAGTTTGGATACTCGGGCAGTAGCGGCCTGGCTAGCCACGCAGGACGCCGGATTTCAAATTGTTATCGCCGTCCTCTGCCGAAAAATGGGGCTTGGGAAAGAGCGGTGGTTGCGAATTGCCCGTGAACTGGAAGCGGGCGGCTATTTGAGCCGACGTAAACGCCCCGTTGGCGTCGACCCGATAACCGGACGGAAAAACCAGTGGAAGTGGGAGAACGCGTTCACTCCCGTTCCCGACAGCTCTCCCGGGGTCGACTTGCCCGTGGTCGGGTTTCCCGACCACGGGGCGCCCGTGCACGGACAGCCCGACCATATAAGAATACAACTTGAAGAACACAACCTGAAGAATATATACCCCCCTACCTCGCTACGCTCGGTAGTCCCCCCACGGGGGACGGTGCGACCGCCCCCCACCGATGATCCTGGGCATGGCGATACGAACATACCACCCGCACCCCAATCATCGCTCTCGCCGCCTCTGACGGGCGCGACGAGCCCAACGCACGCAGTCCCACCAACGTCAAAGGGCACTACCGCGCGCGGTACGCGCCGTCGTGTGCGATACCGTAGCCCCAAACCCGCCAACCCCCATCGCGCGGATGCGCTCCGGGCGCTGCTCACGCCATTGGTTGAAGGTTTGGATTTGGAAGCCTGGACCGAGTTTGTGACGTTCCGATCCGCTATCCGTAAACCCATCCACTCGGCGTCCGCCAAAGCCGCTCAGACCCGACTGGTGAAGTTCGGATCAGAGGCGGAGGCGTGGGGCGGACAACGTGCTGTCGTGCATCAATCCATTGCAAACGGCTGGCTAGGCCTGTTTGCCCTGAAGCAGGAGACTTCGTATGCGACACATAGCCACACTGACAACTCCGCTGTCGCTCGCGTCGAGCGCGCCACAGCCCACCTCTACCAACCAGAACCCAAGCCAGAACCTCTTGACGGAGCGTCATATGGCGGACCTGTGGCGCCGGATGACGCGGATCTATGGCCACCGTTGGACGTCAGCGTTTGGGGCGAAGGATGACTCAACCTGGTTGCGAGGTTTGCACGGCTTGACGCCCGCCCAGGTCAGCCACGGATTGTCGCGCTGTGCGACTCATCGCGAGGGCGGATGGCCGCCGACCCTCCCCGAGTTCCGGGCGTTGTGTACGCCCACCGCCGAGGACTTGGGCTTACCGACGCCTGACGCCGCGTACCGTGAAGCGGCGATGGCGGATCGCGATCACCAATGGAGCCACCCCGCGGTCTACGCCGCTGCGCAGGGCGTGGGTCTCTTTGAGCTACGCACACTCCCGGAATCCAAAAGCCGCCCAATGTTTGAGCGAGCCTATGAGATCGTGACGCGCGGCGTATTGGCCGGTGAAAAGTTCGATGCGCCAATCCCTCAGGCCTTAGAAAAGCTCCCGACATCCGCACGACCTGAAGTCGCAGCCACCGCGCTGGCTGCGATGCGAACAAAACTTCACGCCACATAACGGTAAATGAGATGTTCGGGGTGCTTTGGAGGTGCTATAGATCAGCTTGACATGCTACGCTGTTCTGGTCGGTTCCGAGGTAACCAAGGCAAAACGGATGGATCAGCACGACTTCGAGATCGAAATTGGGAAACTGAGACTAAGGGCTGATCGTTTTAACGGATGGATGGAACTTGTCCGTCTGATGGTCGTTGTGGGCGCAGCCCTTTATGCTCTGCATATGATTATGGCGGGGCTTGGTACGGCCATGGGGCATTCGGCGGCGGTCATTTCGGCAACCAGTACCCTGGTGAAATCCTTGTGGGGTATCATTCCGACTGTTGCTTGGTTGTGGGAAAGGCAAGGAAAGAAACGCGCGATCAAGGAAAAGGCGCGTTTTCAAAAGTTGGCCGAGGAGGGCGACGTGTATCGGAGCACAAGCGGCTTGACAGAGACGGGCGCTACTCCTCGGCATGACAGAGGATCACATCAATGAATGACATGATGCTTGGTGTCTCCATTTTACTGGCCTTATCGTCATGGTGGTTTGTATATAAGCCAAGCCTTTTGGATAAGACCCGCGATGAGCTATTTGATTTGCGTCAGGAAATACGCGACTACTTCCTCCAAAGTGGACGAGGGCTGGATCATCCGCTATATGTCGCCTTAAGAGACCTTATCAATGGCCATCTTCATTACACGGAATCCTTGACGATGTCGCGGTTTGTCTTTTGGGTCCATTGGCATGGCAAACATCCACAGGAGGCTGAGCAGCTTCGACTGAAAGTCGAGGCGCCTTTCCAAACGGATGATCGGGAATTGGCGGCGTTTGCCATGAATGTGCGGTTGCGGGCAGCCGGACAGATGTATGGGCACATGCTCGCTAATACAGTGCCAGGAGTGATTGTGCTGGCGCTGGTGGGAGCAATCCTCGTCATGGCCGCGTCCAGGCAATCGCGGCCAAAAATACAAAAGGCGCGGAGGTTTGCGGATTCACGGCTTAAGGGTGGGGATCCCTTGGCGCGAATATTTGATCGTGTGAGCCGCATTACCCATTGGTCCCCACAGATGGTCATGGAAGAGTGCGCCACAGCGTCGTGAAGATAGGCTGCATAAATTACTTGCCGTTTATGTTTCTGCTTGATCGTATCAGTGAGGCGACAAATAGTGGCAACGGCAGTTCGTGGGGTGATGATAGCGCCCCAGTTGAAGTCGGTAAGATCTGTTGTGGCAATATTGGCAAGATTGTCCCAGGTGCCCGTGGCGAGGCGCAAGGAATGAAGATGGTTTCGGTGGTGGGACGCAACGGTTAACAAGCTAGAATCGAGAGGCCCGCGATGGCGATCAGACTTGAAGATATCACGACGGACATTACCCTTGAAATAGACGAGGATGTGATTTCTATCGCCGATTTCCAGAAGGCCACTGATAGTTTTTTGGGATTGGTCAAGGAGTTATCTAGAGCCGTTTCTGGACATGCGGACGCTGCCTCTTGGCAGGTAAAGGTTTATAAAGGAAGCATCGGAGTTGGTGTTGCCCCACTTTCTTCTGGGCTCGATTCACTCCGTATTCGGAATGTAATGATGTCTGGATTGAGGACTCTTGCTAACGGCATTAGGCCTGGAGAGTTTACTGACAAAGCGATCGAGCACTCTAAGTCGTTGGCGTCTTTGTTTAGGAAATCCAACGTGGATCCGAATGTAAGAATATGGTCGCAACGGGAAGAGTCTGTTCGGGTTGGTCGGAGTGTTGCAGCTGGCGCAGAGAAGCTTTTGGCCGCTGTGTATGAAGAGGACGGGTCGGTTGACGGTATCCTTGAAAAAGTCGATGGTCACGGTAAGTTGCAGTTTGTTATTTATGACGTTATCAATAATCGCGCTGTTAAATGTGAGTTTGCCAATGAACAGCTCTCGCAGGCGTTGGCAAGCTTTCAGCAACGTGTTGAAGTGGTGGGGCGTGTCAGGTATCGGAGGGATGGTATGCCCGTCAGTATTCGGGCAACCAGGATAATCAATTACCCAAGTAAGTCTGAGATACCGTCTCTAACGCAAATGCGGGCGCTTCTGTCTGGAAGAGCTTCCGCGTGATTCGGGTCGTATATTGGGATTCGGATGCTTTTCTTGCGCTCATTAATGAGGATAAGTCAGCGTCAGAAATGCAGGGGTGTAATGACGTGTGGGCCGCGTGCGAGAAAGGTCTTGTACATATTGTTACCTCTACCCTCACAACTGCAGAGGTGATTCATAAGAAAGGTACACCAAAACTTGACTTGTCTAAGCGCCCTTTAGTAAGCAACTTTTTCCGGCAAGATTTTATCAGTCAGAAACCGTTAACGAGGGAGATTGCGGAGCTTGCGAGGGATGTTGTCTGGGATTCAAACATTCAACCAAAAGACGCTGTGCATGTGGCGACTTGTGCCTACTACAGAATTCGTGAGTTACATTCCTTTGATTCAAACCTGATCAAGAAAGAGAAGATAAGTGTTTCTGGATTCGAATTAGTCGTTCAAAATCCTCACGGACCGGCACAATCAGAGTTCATAGTTGAAAACACCAAAAAAATCTGATGGGTGAGGACAAGGGCTTTTTTATCTGCACTTCTCAATCAATCACCCGAACTCGGCACCACCAAACATGTCTCCCTCGGCGGGCACGACGCCGCCCGGTAAAGCGGCCCCACGAAGTTGATCTGTGGGGGGTCGCCGACGGCCGCCCGATGATAGGTCACCGTAGAGGACAAAATGACTCTGTGATTCAGAATGCCGATCCCTGCCATCACCAGCATCCCCAAAACAAAAATCCCCGACAACAAGGTAGCCACTACACCCCACCCTTCGGCCAACTTCCAGGCCAGACTTGCCTTGGCCTGTTCCTTGATGGCGTGCGCCAGATGGACCTTCCATTGCTCGACGAAGGCCGTGGCCTTTTCGGCCCCCATACGGTCGAGGCCTGCTGCGGCCTTCTGCAGGTCGGCAGCTCCCTTGCCCGCTGCATGCGCGATGGCGCCGACTAGCGCCTGGCCGGCTTCCACGGTTTTGTCCTCTATGGCCTGGGCCACGCCTTCCTTGAGATCATTGCTGGCACGCATGGTGCCTTGGTAGATCAAATCCGGGACCTTGCCGGTTTCTGCTACCAGTGTCTTCACATGCTGGCCCGCGACTTGCGCTGCGGCCGCTGCATCGATGACCGAGGCGACGAGCGCCCAGACCACATCATCCGCGCGGTGTACGCCTAAGTCGGAGGCCTTGCGTAAGAGCGCCTCGCGTAGCTCGGGCGGTAAGGATCCCAAGGCCGCGTCGCGGGCATTGCTGTTCGTATGCTCATCACTCATATTGCGTTCCTCGTTAAGAAGGGCCGGGGATCATGGGCCATACGGGCCGCAATGTACCCCGGCCCTGGGGTTAAACGACTGAGGCGATCGCCGCATGCGCGAGTGCCAGCCAGCGTCGAAACAAAGCGCGCTCGGTGATCGTGAGGGCGGTTTTATCCTCACCCAGGATCGAGAAGGCACCCGGTGCGGCCAGGATCTTGTCGCGCAGATCGTCGGGGCGCAGGGCCGGAATAGCCGCCTCTTTGCCCCCCGCGCTCATAAAGTCCGTGCGGCTTGGCGACTTGCTCCAATCAAACTGCGCGGCGATCCCTAAGAACAGCGGAAAGAGCACCGAGCGGCGGGCCGGATCGACAACGGACAGGAGTCCCCGATCCAGCGATTTCAGGAGCGCGTCGGTGCTCGTGCGGTGCGGCCCGATACTGAATGTCACGACCAGTTCATACCCCACCGCACTGACGATCTCAGATAGGACCGGGGCCAGTTCGTCAATCGTGTCCCCGGCGCCGGCGGGCATATTGACTACGACATGCTGGCCAGCGGCCGCCGCGGCTTCCAGGACGTTGCCCAACTTGTTGAAGCTGGTCTCGGCGTCGCCGGCGCGGTTCAGATTGACCAGCGTCACGGGCACCGACCCGCGAAAACGCAAGGCAAGGTCGGGGATCCCGGCGTCGCCCTCAATCAACAAGACGGGGGCACCCGTTGCCAGAAAGTGGTCGAGCGCCAAGGCCGCGGCCATAGACTTGCCGGTGCCGCCCTTGTCACCGTGGCTAATGAGAAGCTTGAGATTTTCGGTCATGTTGGTTCCTCTCAAAGGGGCCGGACGATCCGACCCATTGGCAATAGCGGCAGGGGCGGAAATTACCTATCCCTGGAGGGGACCTATCGGTCGAACTCGGCCCGGATCCGGTCGAGCTCCGACATCTGATCCGGTGCCACAGGGCGTTGCCCTGGAGGCGGGGGTAGGGGTGGTGCCGCCGGGGCCGCTTTCGCCGGCTGCGTGCTGGCTCGTGGTGCGGGCTTGGCGGCGGTTAATGCGGGCTCCGGCAAGGGCTTTTGCTCTGCGGTGTAGCGGCAGTGCTTCACCGCCCATTGGAGGCGTCGCGCCTTGACCTGAAATACATGGCCGATATCCGCCCACGTGAGCCCCGCCGCGCGGGCTTTGGCAATGGCCTCAAGATAGGGTGCGACGCGCGCGGTCAATCGTGTGGCCTGGTCATTGATGGTCATGTTGTGGTCCTCTGTTGTGACGCCGTTACCTGCCTAGCAGCGCGCGTGGAAATGGCCCCAATAGGAACCCAACTCGGTACCAACTTTCACCACCCTCTCCCCACCTTGTCCGAACTCTGTCGCAACTGTGGCGT
>JAJZZU010000003.1 GCA_021797365.1 Pseudomonadota bacterium
TACGTGGCATAAAAGGTGCAGGATTCATGCAATACATATCCCTTTCCGTATCATACGTTGGCGAATAATAGCGTTTAGTTACCTATGTTTACGGCGGCATACAGCGGCGTTCTGTATCGTTAAAGCGTGGACCAAGTGGACCAAAATTGGACCAAAAGAACGCGTACCCGATGTTTGGGGGCCGTTGTGGATCTTTTAAGAGTCGTTAAGTCTGGTCGAGGCTAGGGAGGGGGCGACCATCCCATTATTTCTGCCCAGCCCCGGCGCCTCGACGGGCGCGGCCGAAGATTTGGTGGGGAGGTTGGGGTAGCGTTACTCGCCGCGCCGCCACGGCGGCAAGGCAGACAGATCAATAATCGCCGACCGTACCGGTTGGCGCGGATCCCGTCGCGCCTCCTCCTCCATCCTCTTGCGTGCCCGATACCGGCGGGCTGCTTCGGCGTTGCGGATGGCGCGCGGAACGGGGCTGGCTGGTCGGCCGCGCTCATTGCCGGCCGAACGGCCGGTGGGGGGCTGGGTTTTGTCGTCGCCGACCCGGTTGCCTACCCTGCTCACGGGCCCCTTGGTTTGCCTGCTCATAGCGATGCTCCTATGCCGTTTCTGTGCCTATTATAGATGACGCATCATCTTTAATAAAGCTATTTCGATGATGCGTCATCGTAAATAAGGGGCGGGGTGAGGGGGTCGGCGGCCGGGCGCCTACAAGCGCCCGGCGCTCCGTGGCCTACGCTGCCACAGGCCGTCCGGCCTGCAATGCCTCCTGCCCCTGCTCGGCCAGCAAGCCCCGGATAAAGGCGTGGGCCTTGGAGGCCTGCGCGGCGGCCGTCAAGATGGCCTTCTTGTCGCTCTTGAGGATTGCGACCCAGTGGGCCAGGTAGTCGGCATGGTCCTGTAGGGTGCTGCCGATGATCCCCAGGTCGGCGGCCAGGAACGCGGACCCCATCTCCGCGATCAGTTCCTCGAAGGCGTAGGCCGCATCGCCAAACCGTCCGCTAAAGTCGCGGGCTAGGCGCGACGCATGGCCGGTCGAATGCGTCGCCTCGTGAAGGGCGACACTGTAGAAGGCTTCCGGGCTTATGAAGGCCTCCCGGGCTGGCAAGTGGATCGTGTCGGTGGCCGGTTGGTAGAAGGCCTGCGCGCCGCCCTCGATGATGCGGGCCGGGCTCGCCTGCAAGATCCGCTCGGCGTCCTCGATGGCCTGGAAGGGCGCGCGGGGTTCGCGGGCCGGGCCCTCGATGTTGTCGATCTGGTCGAGGTTGAATATGCGGAAAGACTTCAGGACTGCGCCCTTGACGATCTCCGTCTCGCCGGTCTCCATGTTGGTCTCGGTGCTCTCCCAGGGCTTGTAGAACACGCACAAGGTCCCGCGCTCGCCCTTGCGGACCTGGCCGCCCTTGTCGGCTGCCTGCTTGTAGGTGAGCCAGTAGGGGGAGCTGTAGCCGTTCTGGAGGCCTGCGGCCCAAAGGATGAGCGTGTTTATGCCCTGGTAGGGTTTGCCCGTGGTGAGGTTCAGGGGCAAAGACGGTTGCGAGTCCCACAAGCGGCGCCCGGTCCCGCGCGCCTGCTCCATGGCCTCTATGATCCGGTCCGTTATGGCCTGGTGGATATCGAAGGTTTGACCCCCTGCGGATGCTGAGGCTTGAGCTCCCTCGCCTTTGACCTTGTGGTCTGCCGCATGTTTGTGATTGCGCGTATTCATGGTTCGTCTCCTGGTTTGGTTCTGCGTCTTGCCTCGGCTCTCGCCCCTCACGTGAAGTCGCGTCAGCGAGCGGGCTTGCGACCGGCAAGACCCATGACAGCCGCGCTTTTCGGCTGGCGTGGGGCTTGGGAGGGAGCCGCGAGCGCAAGCGACTTGGGGGCGAGAGCCGAGGCTTGCAGAACCAGGGAGACGAATGGAGCGCAATCACATGCGGCGGGTTAAAAGGGCGTTTTCCGCCCTTTTGATATCGAGTTCGGATACCGCTTGGGCGAATTTCGCCCAAACCTTGTCAATCAGTCACTTACGCGGCCGTTTTTGTGGGAATGTGCCAAGCGCCCGGGATGGCGGCGGCGATGCGTGCGGCCAGCTGTTGAGCGTTCCAGACAACCAGCGCCGAAGGGAACGGCGCGGACCCTTTGCCGTTACCGAATTTCAGACGGCCGCGCAGCATGACGATATCGGCTCGGCCCGCCACGGAATCGTGCCACCAGCGCGTATCGGTACGCGAGGGAACAAGGCCGATAACGACGGCGGCCGCTTCCTGTGAGCATTTAGCGGCCCATTGCGGTAAGGATCGAGAGTACGGCGGGTTCACGAACACGAGGCCAAACCACGGCCGCGAAAGACCGTCGTCACTTTCTGTCCAGCGCTCGAGTGCTGGTACCGGTCCATCCGCGCGAGGCGAACAGGGATCAAGGTCGAAGACCTCACGTCCGGCAGCTTGTAGGATAGCCGCCAGCAAGTCCGCCGGCGTCGCCCAAGTCTGATCGCGCGAGGAAAGGCAAGCGGCGAAGTTTTTGCGCTTGACGATACGCGGCACGACCTTAAGAGCTTCGGCCAGGGCCAGGTAACTTGCCACGGTCCCCTGCCCGGCGGCGAGCGCCGCTATTGTATTGCGGGAAAGCGTGGCCTTTCGCGCTGCCTCCCTCTGCCCGTATTTTTGGGCCAGCGCTTCGGGCCCGGGTCGCAGTTCGTACCCGGCCTCGCGTACAGTGTGCAAATCGCGCCTCCGCGATGACGCCAGCCAGCCCCGCTTGCACGTGTCCTTGATCGAACCACGTATGCCAGATCGGGTATGCCTGGCAGCAGCCACTACAATCGTCTTCACCCAAAATCGACACGTAGTCTACTCCGAACCCGTGCAACGCGTAGACCACGGCGTGCCCAGCCTCGTGGTGCGCCAGCCGCATCCTCATTCTCTTTGGGTCGCGCACCCTGGGGAAAAGGATGGTCTCAAGCGAGACTTCGCGATTCCAGGCCTTCCGTAACTTTTCCTGGTATGTTTGGGATGGTAACTCTCGCCGCTCTCTCACCTTGGCTGCCTCTGTCATCTGTTGATGTACTATTATCCACACGCGGGGAAATCACTGTGGGCTTCGGTGCCACCGGCGGACCAGCCGATCCAACCCGGTAGCCACAAGCCCGCCGATGAAGATCGCTGCGCCGACGGCGAGCGAGGCCTTCCAGGAGCTGGCGATGTATTGATAGGAGGGATAGGCGTACCGCCACCCAGGTACGATCCAGCGACCATCAAAATAGAATTCATGCCCGACGAATTCCGCATGCGCGTCCAGCAACAGGAAGCGCAGGACCGTCCACGGTCGCCCCTCGATGCCGCGCACGGCCCACAAAATCAGCCCCGCTATGCTCGGGGTGATCAGTAAAAAGCGCGTAGCGCGCGCGGCTGGGCCGATCGCTTTCATTTTGATGCCTTCCTTTTGGGTGCACGGCTCTTCGGTTTTGCCGCGGCCGGTGCGGTTCCCGCGGGCATAGCGAGCGCGGGGCCCGCTTTTGCGGCCTCAACGCGCTTCACCACAAAGGCGCTTTGTTGTGCTTCAAACTCCGCGATTGTCCGCGCGCCGACTGCGACCTCGCCTAAAGCGTCTTCCCACAGCCCCGTCACTCCGGGGTCGGTCAAGACCTCGGGCAAGGCTGCCACCAGCAGGCGGCCGCGTTCCGTCGATATGATCTGCTTGCCTTTGCGCTCTATAAACTCCCTCTTTAAGAGGGTTTCAATGATGTTGGCGCGTGTCGCTTCGGTGCCGAGGCCGCTGGTTTCCTTCAGCCGCGCCTTGATCTTCGGGTCCGTGACAAGCTTGTGAACGCTGGACATGGCCGCGATCAAGGTACCGTCTGTGAACCGGCTCGGCGGTTTCGTTACCCGGTGATCGATGGTGCCGGACACCCAGGCAACAGGATCGCCCACCTTCATGAGGGGCAGCACCTGCGCTTCGTCCTCGTCCTTCTCCTTGTCGGGCTGCATGACGCTCCGCCAGCCAATAGCCTTGATAACACGCCCCCGGGCAAGCCACTGATGGCCTCCCGCATTCGTCACTGTGACGGTTTTTGTGAAGGTGTGCGGCGGGTAGAACTGGCACAGATAAGCCTTGACGATCAATTCATAGACCTGCTTTTCGGCTTCGTTCAAAGCGCCGATCTGCACCTGGTCATGCGATGTGGGGATAATCCCATGGTGCGCGGTGATCTTGGCGTCATTCCAGGCGCTGCTCTTGAGACTTATGTCTGCACCTTGAGTGAGCGGCGCGACCGCGGGGTTGACGGTGGCGATGGCGGCCAAGATCAGGCGCGCATCTTGCCGTTGCGACTCTGGCAGATACGGGCAATCCGTACGCGGGTACGAGGTCAGCTTGTGGACCTCATATAGCGCCTGCGCCGCGTTCAAAGTGTCCTGGGCGCTCAAACCAAACTTGGCGCTTGCGGCCGCCTGGAGCTTGGAAAGCGTGAACGGCAAGGGCGGTCCTTCCTGGCCGTCCTGCGACTCGAACGACACGATCTTGCCCTGCTTGCCGGCCACGTCATTGGCAATGGTCTGGGCGGTCGGCAGGCTGGTAAGACGGCCTTCACTATCGAGGCCTGGCGCACCGTCCGGGGCTTTCCAGGTGGCTTTGTAGTTGCCGTTTTGGTGCTGGAATATCGTGACAGGGACATAGAACTGCGTCGGGACAAAGGCCTCGATCTCGGCATCACGCTTAACCACAAGCCCTAAGGTGGGGGTCTGTACACGACCGACCGATACCACTCCCGCGTTATTGCTTTTAAGGGTGTAGGCCCTCGTCAGATTCATCCCCACAAGCCAATCCGCGCGGCCTCGGGCCTCTGCTGCGTCACGCAAGGGGCGATACGACGCGTTGTCCTTGAGGTTTGCCAGCGCCTTTTGAACCGATGCGGGATCAAGGGCGGCCAGCCAGATACGACGGGTAGGACCTTTCCACTTCATAGCCTCCAAAATCTCGTCCACCAAGAGCTGGCCTTCTCTATCGGGGTCGCCGGCGTTCACCACCTCGTCGGTGTCTTTCAGCAAGGTCTTGATCGCCGCCAGTTGGTCCTTGGCGGACGACTTCGCGATCTTCTGCCAGGCCTGCGGGATGATCGGCAGGTCTTCCAGTCGCCAGCGTTTTTTGCCACTGCCGTTGGTGGGAACATCGGCAGCGAGGTAGGCGTCGGGCTCCGCGAGTTCGTAGAGGTGGCCGAAAGCCCACGTCACTACATCAGACCCACATTGTATATGGGTCCTGGTAGGCTTCTTCTGGCCCGGCAACTGCGCGGCTATCGCCTTACCGAGGCTGGGTTTTTCTGCTATGAACAGCCTCATACCTCTACCTCCTCGACCCCATGTCCAGACAACCAGGCCCGGGCCTCGTCCTGGCTCAAGTCTCGTCGGAAATAACTGCGAGTTCCCCACACGGCCGGCCACACAACAGTCTCCACCAGGAAGCCGTCGGCGACCCTGTAGAGCAAGGCCGTGACGCGATCCTCGGCGACCACGGCCAACAGGATCGCCTCGGGCACGGCCGCGGCCACCAATGCGGTCACCGCGGCGTATCCCCGTCGGCGCCGATGATGGCCCGGGCCGCAGCGACGGGCTCCATGCCGGCGACCTCCGTCAGCCACTCAAGGGCTTTTTGGGAATCGAGGTCTGTCAGCGACACGTCACCATCGTTGAGCTCAACCCCTAGGCTCTCCAAGACGAATGTCCCGCCGTCGGGATCAAAATAGAGGGTGTGGTGGATGCCGGACCCGGTGCCATGTTCCTCCAAGAACTCCGCAATCTTCTCAACCTCAAAGTCATTATTACTCATGATTATTGCCCTCCTTGGGCGTGGTGTTGGTAGTAGGCGTCGGCGCCCAGGAAAACCCCGACCGTGACCACGGCCGCGAGCCAAAACGGGGCGTGGTAGGCGAACAACAGCAGGTCGATCAAGAGCATGATCGCCATTAGGATCGCTGTCTGGACGGCCGTCATGGCCGCCCCCGTGGCACGATCTTGAGCCGCACGATCTCACCCGAGCGGAGCGCCAGGGCCGTGTGAATCCTGATCGGCAGGGTGACCCGGATGGGTGGTCCGGACACGCTTGCTAGGGTGACCTGAATGGGCAGCAACTGCTCAACCCGGAACCGATTTGAGATAATGTGGGCGCGCAGAATCGACCGCGATGGGATCGTGATGGTGGGCCTGCGCGGTACCGCCGTCTGGTGGACGGCGACCTCCGGCGCGGCCATGGCCAGGATCGGGGCGGCCAGTAGGGCTAAAGTGAGCAGCGTCTTTTTCATCGGTGACTCCTTTTTGTGGTGTACTGCCTATATCCGCGCCGGGGGAAATTACCCGACCCTTAGGCGTGTTCGTTGACTCCTATAATGGCCTTCGTGGCCTCGGCGATACTCATGTCACCCCAGTTCACCACCCATTCCAAAGCCTGCTCACTAGCTAATTGCGCGACGCCCATGTCCATCGGCTCGATGACGGCAGAAAGGGTCCCTGCGGTTTCCATGTGGAGCACCATGCCCCAATCTTCCTCATCCACGGTGATGGGGCGATAACCCACGGCCTCCAGGTAAAAGCGGTCCCGATGCACAAACAGCGTGCGGACGATCAAGGCCGCATGGCGGCCATAGGGCACAAATTGCCGCACTTTCGTGATCTCTTTTGCGTCAGTAATCATTGTGACCTCCTAAAATGGTTAGTCTTATCTGTATCGGCGCCGGGGGGGAAATTAGCCCGCCGGCAGCACGCGCACACGGCGCGCGTCGCCCACGATCTCGACCTTCTCCCCCACGTGGAACACCGTGCCCTTGACTGCGGGCTGCGGAATGGCGATGGCGTGCCCGTTCGGGAACATCACGGTGACCAGTACACCAGGCACGGTATGCTGGGAGCCCGCGAGGGTGCCGCCTAGCAAGCCGACCACCCCTCCGATCAGCGCGCCCTTGCCGCCGCCAAAAAGGGCACCGATCCCGGCGCCACCCGCCCCACCGGCCACGGCGCCGACTTTGGCACCACGCCCGGTTGCGCGGATGGTGATGTGATGCACGGCCGCTACCGTGCCGAAAAAAACTTTTTGGGTCTGCATCGATCCAGAGCCAGAGTACACATTCGGTGTCAACGGCGGTGGCGCGCACGCTGACAGGCTGGCCGCGAGAACGACGGCGGGGATAAGTTTGCTCATGTTTACCTCCTTCGGCCCCCACAGCGGGGGCCTGTGCAGGTATCTGCAATGAGGGAAATTACGGGTGGCCGCCCTCCCTGATGGCCGAAAAAACGACGCGGTTATCTCTTGGCAAGCCGGGGAGGCGGTGCCACCAGGCCATCGCATCGGCTGACGGCCGGAGGGCGTACCCACGGCGGGCAATCGAGAAAACCTCCGTGCGGACAGAGGCCGGTAGTTTCTTGTAGTCATCGAGGGACCTTTGGACAAAAAACGCAACATTGGGCTTCATCTGTACCTCCAATGCCCCCACAGCGGGGGCCTCTGTAGGTATCGGCGGCGGGGGAAATTGGCGGTCACGAGGCAACAAAAACCCCGGTGGTGAGCCGGGGTCAAACCGCCAGGATGGCGGGAGGGATTAGAAGCGATCAGCCAGGGTGAGACCGATCAGGCGCGAGCGCGCGGACGTTTGCGTGATCGCGGTCGTTGTGGCCGCGCCTGCGGTGTTGTGCGTGAAGCCTGCATACAGCCCCACGGACACCCCCGGGCGCACCTGGTAGGACACGTCCACAAACTCGCCGGCCGCATACGAGTCCCAAGGACGCGACGGGTTGAAAGGCCCCTGAGCGGTCACGCCCTGCAAGCCCGAGACGTAGGCCAGGCGGGCGCCAAGGCGATGCCAGCGCGGAGTCGTGACCGCCACTACATAGCCGTCGGCCGCAGCCCCGCGCACATCAGGCACCAGCGCTCCGGCGACCACAGACCCCAGACCCTTAACCGGCCCAACCCCACGGAAATAAAGATGGGCGAGGATGTCGCGCGGAGCGGACTCACCTGGCATAGACCACGGCGATTGACGGTACGTAAGGCGCGCAGCCTCGTAGGCCAGAGATAGCTCGGGCGTAGCACGAAAACGGGCAATATCGGCCCCTCCAAGTGCGCGGCCCGTCGTGTACCCGATGGCGGCACCTACGTCCAGTTGCACGGGGCTAGCGGGGGCGAACATTCCGGTCACTCCGGTCACCCCCATCCAGGTACGGATATGCACAAAAACCGCATTGCCCGGGCCTACCTGCGCCTCGGCGAGGCCTCCGGATAGGCCCATGACGCTCGCCGACGCGGTGCGGAATTGGATACCGCCCTGAAAGCCATTGGCGCCCAAGGACTTCTGGCTGATGAGCGCCCCGGGCCCTGGCCCAGGCGAGCCCATCAAAAATGACTGATTCGGCTGGTAGGTGCTGGTGGTCGTGGAGCCCTGGTCGGACAGGCCCCACATATGAACCCCGGCCACCGCGGCGCCGGGGAGGAAGGTCGCCAGGATGGCGGCCAGTGGTAGTGATAAAATCTTCTTCATCTGTACCTCCTATGGCCCCCGGGAAGAGGGCCTTCAGAGATATCCGCGCCGAGGGAAATTAGCGGGAAAACTCGCGGACTGGGCCCTGGTCACGGGCGCGGTCTGGGGTCGGACCATCGTGACTCTGGCCCTTCTCTTGTGCCTGGCTCTTTTCTGCCACGACGTCCATCGCATTTTCCTTTCCGCGCCACTGGCTCCAGGCCTTTATAAGAGCGGCCTTGTCATCCGTGATAATGCAGGCTCCGTCGCGTGCGCGGCTTAAGGCCACGTAGGCTTGCGCCGCGGTGGCGGTCATTGAGTCTGAGGGCATCGCGGCGATCGCATGATTGCAGGTAGCGGATTGCAAGCTGTTCGTCGTGCCCGAATACGCGTGCTCGACGTGCGTGGCTTTCAGTGGGTCGATGGCGACCGTGCCACCTTTGTTAAGCTCGACCTCAATCATTCCATCCCCGCGAATATTTTTGACCGTGCCATGGTCGCCGTTTTTAAGACTATGCTCCTTATCGTTTGCGCGAAAAACCACGCGGTCGCCCTTGCTCACTTCCAGCTCATCCCGTTTGGAGATCGTGACCCTGCCGGCCTGTCGTGGCTTCCAGTCCACCTCCTGTCCAGTTTCTTTATCCACGAGCTTGATGCTGTGGTGCTCCTTATCAAGCTCCTTGATCTCATACTGATGATCGCGGGAGACGGGTTCCGACACCCCACGGACATAATCCCGCTGAAACTGAACGACCTGGCCGGTCTGGTAGTTGTGAATATGGCGAACCTGCTCTTTTGTGAAGGCCGCCTTCTCCATGTGTTTTAAAACTGTGTCCTCTTTGCCGATGATGCCCCGTTCCTTGAGGCCTTCGCGAACATATCCGTTAATCTCCCGGCGCATGGCATTAGTCCCGGTTTCGATCAAATATTCCTTGCGTTCCTCTGGGGTCAGGGCCACATACCGCCGCGCCGCCTCCGAAGCGATTTGGTCCACCGGGACTTCGACCATGAATTTTGCTGCTAACTGCGCGCCTCGGGCCGCGTCGCCGACCATAAAGGCGTGGACGCATTCTTTCAGTTCCGCATTACGCTGACGCACGATCTCGTTTAGTTCGACCTTACCGCCAACCTCCTGCATGAGACGGAAACCGGAACCCGCCTCCACGGCGCTGTGCTGATACAGATCCCCGATCACCGCGGCACGATTGCCCGTGCGTTCAATGACGCGCACGAGCTCGGCCACGTCCTTCATAGAGGCCATCGAGGCCTCGTCGATGATAAAGAGCGTGTCTTTCGGTGCGGCGCCGCTGCGAAACTCGCGCACCGCCAGCGCAATCGTTTTGACTTCTTCGATCCCGGCTTCGGCCATTCCGTTCTTTGCTTGATGGGTCTGGGCCAGGCCTACGACATTCAGGCCTGCGGCTTTCGCTTCGGTGCAAACAACATCCATGCTGGTGGTTTTGCCGACGCCCGCACCGCCTTGGACCTGCGTGAAGCGATCGGGGCTCGTGAGGATGTGCTTTGCGACGGCCACCTGCTGCGAGTTAAGTTCTTGACCTTTGCCGGTCGTGAGCTTGTCGGCCACAGACTCCTTTATGGGGGCCACGGCATCTTTGCCACGCTCAATCCTTTTGACTAGTGCCTCTTCCCGACTGATGGCCTGCTGGGTGGTGTAGCGCTGACCTTCTTGCCAGGGCTTGGGGTTTGGGTGGGGCACAGCCATCAGCAGGCGGCCCTCCGCGATCTCTTTTTGTAAAGCCTTTTCCAGGTCGTTCGCGGAGACCTTGCCTAACCCTCCGAACCCGGCGGCGGCGCCTAGCAAAGCGCTTTCTGTGAAGGCATTTTCCCGCTCGGACAGGTGGCGGATGGCGCTTTGGATGGCGGCCGTTGCCGCCCGCGCGGGGGCTTGCTGGCTCTCTTCATGTTTTCCGGATTCATACGCGGCGACGCGCTCTAAGGCATCCCGCTTCACTTGATCTAGCCCATACTCGCCAAACCGATCCTTCCACTTTCCTAACAGTTCCTCCGCCGTGTCCTTGCTTTTGGATTCCCGGAGCTTCAGGTTCAATGCATCTTTTTCTGCGGTCGTCGCATCTGCTCGCGTCTTGTTTTGCTTCCTCAGTTCCTCGACCATTTGGTTTGAGCGGCCAGATCCTTCACGGATAGCCTCCAGGGAGACGCCACGAATTTCAAAAAAGGCATCGCGGCCCACGTCGATTTGATACCCAAGCCGCTGGACCTCAAGGGCCAGCTCCATCCTGTAGATGGCGCCGGCGGCCAGCACCCAATCACGGTCCATCCCAAGGTTGGCGGCGCACCATTCAAAATCGCCACGCCGGATGGCGTTTATGGCTACCGCATGCGTGTGTAGATGGGGATCGGTTACGCCATGGACCGGCCGGGACGTGGAGTGACGGAAAGCAGCCACCGTGATATTGCCCACGAGCTCGCGGGTCTTGCCGCCTTGACCCAACCGAGCGAACGAGTGGTTCTTTTCAATCCAGGCCAGCGCCTTCTCTACGGCACGATCATGAGCCCGGATCAGGCGTGTGTCGCCGGCCACTAATGCCAGTTCGCTAACGGACTTTGGGGCATGAAAGCTCAAATCGTTTCCGGGCCTGTGGGTGCCATCAGGTTTCCGGGCGATCTCGATCCCGCCGGGCAAGTGTCCCTCCAGCATCCGCTCAAACTGGTGCTGACCCACGGCCCCGCGCAGCCCAAGCAGTTCGGCCCCATGCCCCATCCATTTGCCACCCCCGAACGCAGAATCGTGGGTGTAGTAGGCGCTGATATCCTTTTCTAATTTCGCTTCCCTGCCGAAATAGTTTTTTGCCCCGCTCGATGACTTGACGGCTTTAACGCGCATCATGACGGCGGGTGTCCTGGTTGTTTATGAAGGCCAGCGCCTTCTCTACGGCGCGATCATGGGCGAGGATCATGCGTGTGTCGCCGGCTACCCGGGCCGACACGGACGCGGGTTCAACGGCCTTGTCATGAACTGAAAACAGGTAATGACTATGAGTGTTGGTCTTCATGGTGGAACCCCTTTGCCCCCGGAGGGGCGTTTGTGCGATTCGTTAACTCGTTACCCGGTTACGGATTGGTGTGGTCCTCGACCTCAGAACCCCGCGCGACCTGGCCAAACCGGCCGGCCTTCTTTTTGCGCAGGCGCAGGATGATCACTGCGCCGATCACGATTACGAAGGCCGTCCCGGTCGCGGTGCTGCTTCCACCCATCAGGAGAGCGAGCGTCGCGCTGGCAACGACGCCCGCCATGATCGTCACGGCCCAGCGTTTTGCTGACCCCATCACGCTTGAAAACACTGTCACGGCTTCTTTCATATGACCTCCTTGCCCCCCCGCGAGGGGGCGTTGTTGGCTTACTCGTACATATCCGCGCCGAGGGAAATACCAGCCCCTACAGTCCTGGCAAGTCCGGGTCGTGGGTCAGGGACGCCAAAAAACTCTTATCCAGCACCCCCGATGGGCCGGACGGTGGCGCGGTGGGCACGGCCGGCGGCTTCGATAATGGGCGGTCCTGATAGGGCTCGGCGATCTGTTTACGGTCGATGGGCTTGAGCCTGATCTTCTTAATCACGGGATCATTCGGCACCCGCAAATACCCAACCAGGTTTGGCAGGCTCAAAATCTCGCTGGGCAAAACGGCCGCCTCGATGCTGTGCTGTTCGGACTCGGACTTGCTACCGTCCTTCCCTTCCGACGAGACCTTGCGGATCGTGTGGCGGTCGCCCAAAGATTTCGAGAGATAGTCGGCCGTCTCGCTGTCGCCCACGCGCAGCGTGAGGCGGGTAGAGGGGTGGGACAAAAGCGCCGCCGCCGCTTCGCGTCCGTAGACGTCCCTGATCTGCGCGATGCTCTGTACGCCCAGGATGGCGGCCGCGCCATACTTACGCGCGCCGGCTAACAAAAGTTCGAGCGACGGCAGTTTTTGGAGGGTTGGGAGCTCGTCCAGAACGAACCATAGACGACGATCACGCGATGCCGGAAGGCTCATGCACGACTGAACGGCGATCCCAAGCCACATTGATATCAGGGGACGTATGGACTCGTGCACGTCGGCGCGGCTGGATACGAAAAGCCAGCTGTCTTTGTGCTCGTCGCGAATCCACTCCCGGATCGAAAACGGTTTTGTGGTCAGTGGTGGTAGGTAGGTCAGTGGACGGCAATACACGCAGGCGACAGACCGCGCGCTGGCAAACTGGTTCGGCGGGCCTATGTAGCCGCCATAACCGGAGGCCACAATTGAATCATAGAGCTCCCCCAGTTCCATCTTAAAGAGCGTGTCACTGAACGCCGCCATGTCTTTGGTTTGCTCTAAGACAGATTGCAGAATGGCCCGGCCGGCCTCGCCCCAGAACTTATCGGGGTTTGACTCGGGGATGAAAGCTGTGGCGAGGTTCAGCAGTGAGTAAGGGTCCGTGCCCTCCGCCCATGGCGACCAAAGAGCCGACCGCTCGTCGATGGGAGATAAGATCACGTCCCGGTCGGGGCGGTAAAAATGCGACACAAACTCGCCGGTAGGGTCAAACACCACGGCACGCTGCCCCCGCGCACGGACGACATCGAGCCCCCCTTCTATAACAACCGTCTTGCCGGTCCCTGGCGCGCCGACGCCGATGATGTGCTGCACTTCCACCGCGGGATCGATCGGTATGCCGCCGATCTGGATTTGGTCGGACGACGACCGCCCGCGCCGCTTTTTAGTGGAGACCTGAGTTCCGCGCGCGACCGTGCCAAAGTCCGCGGCCTTTTTTCCGGAGCCAGATAGCATGACAAGGCCGGCCATGGCGGCCGTGACGGCCGTCACCAGAGGTGACCCGCTTACCGCCCAGCCCGCGCCCGCGGCGGCCGGCACGGCCACCATAACCTTCGTCACCTTATTCATCTTCATCTGTGTGCTCCTTATGTGATTTCGGGCGCATATCGAGACCCAGAAACGCGGCCTTTACGCCCCACGCGCGCCAGGCGGCAATCGTGGCCACGCGGTGATCTTTGAGTTTCGCCGCTTGCTCGCCGGTCAACCCCGCGCGCGCGACGATCTGCGACTCATAAGCGCTTGCGGCGGCCGCAAGCGCCAGGGTTTCGATGCGCATCAACTGCGCGGCTATCTGCGCGTCGACGGCATTGTTTTGTGTAGGGCGGCGCGTAAGGGCCGCGCGGATATAATCCGATATCGACATGCCCGCCTCGCGGGCCTCGGACCTTATCCGGTCAAAGTCTGGTTCGTCCATGCGGAAACTTATTTTCGTCTTCATGCCCGCCTCCTGTAGCTATCGGCCGCGGGGGAAATCCGGGCCCGGGGGCCATCAAGGCCGTTGCGCCTTATGGACCAGACAGACCTGATGGCCGGCGAGCGGGCCGCAGAGCGGTTTGCCTTTCTGATCGACCAGTAGGCGCCACGTGGGTGGGGTGAGGTAATGCTGTGTGTTCAGAAAATATTCCATACCACCGGCCCCGGCCACCGCGCCGCCGATCAAGAGGCCCACCACCAGGACAGCCAGGGCGGTGATATTGACGGACAATTTTTGCAGGAACCCGGAAAACGCATGCTCACGCGCGGCGGAGGCCAGGGCCGACTTCCATTCCTGAACGATTCGCCCTTGCTCCACCTGGGCCACCTTGGGAAGGTCTGCGGCCGCTTTGCGAAGGGCGTCCGCACCGGCTTGAGCGGCCGTCGCCACACTGGAATGCACGGTCCCCGCTATGGATGTTTCGATGACGGCTTTTACGTCGGCGGAGGCCTTGGACGCGCTTTGGTAGATGAGGTCCGGGATTTTGCCGGTTTCGCTTGTCAGCGCCTGCACGTGTTGCCCTGCGACATGCGCCGCGGTAGCGGCATCGACCACCGAGGCAACCAAAGCCCAGATCACATCATCGGCACGATGCACTCCAAGGTCAGAGGCCCGGCGTAGCAGCGCCTCGCGCTGGTCCTGTGGCAGGGATGCCAAAGCTGCGTCGCGGACGTTTGTTGGGGTTTCCATGACATATCCTCTTTTGCGTAAAGAAGGGCCGGGGAATAGAAGCCCCGGCCTCGGGTTTATAGAATGGAGGCCACCGCCTCGGTTGCTAGGGCCAGCCAGCGCTTGAATAGGGCCCGCTCAGTCAACGTTAGGACGTCCTTGTCGCCCGCCAATACCGAGAAGGCGCCCGGCGCGGCCAAGATTTTGTCGCGCAGGTCGTCGGGGCGAAGGGCAGGGACCGACGCCTCCCGGCCCCCGGCATCCAGGAACCCTGCACGTTCGCTGGCCTTGGCCCAATCGAATGCGGCGGCCTGCCCCAAGAAGAGGGGCAACAGGACCGAACGGCGGCTCGGATCGACAACCGACATCAACCCGCGATCCAGGGACTTCAGGAGCGCGTCGGTGGAGGTCTTGTGAGGCCCAATCGAAAAGCTGGTGATCAGGTCATACCCGACGGCGCCCACGATCTCCGAAAGTACCGGGGCTAGGTCGTCGATCGTGTCCCCGGCGCCCGCGGGCATGTTGACCACGACGTGCTGGCCCGCGCCTGCGGCCCTCTCCAGAATGTTGCCGAGCTTGTTGAATGAAGTCTCCGCATCGCCGGCGCGGTTCAGATTCACGGCGCCCAAGGGCACCGCCCCGCGAAACCGCAAGGCCAAATCTGGGATCCCGGCGTCGCCCTCAACCAACAGGACGGGCGTCCCGATGGTTAGGAAGTGATCGAGCGCCAGGGCGGCGGCCATAGACTTACCCGTGCCTCCCTTGTCGCCGTGGGAGATGAAAAGTTTTAGTCGGTTGTCAGTCATGTCGTACTCCTATTGTGAGTGGTACACCTGCCCTACGATGAGGGCGGAAATGCTGTGGTCAAAACTCAAGCCCGTCGTCCCGGAGCTTCTCCCCGGGCATGAGGCGCCTTCCCGACGGATGCATACCGGGGGTTGGCTTCTTGGTGTCGCCCGGAGCAGGCGCGGGCACGGCCTGCACTTGCTCCGGGTTAAGGCGGCCTCTCCCTATTTGCGCGATCGCGGCCTTAAAGGCCAACCGAAGACGATCGGCTGCGCCTTTCGCTTCCGGATCGATACCTACCGACTGTCCGATCTCCTGGACGATTTGCTTCCAGGTCAGACCCCGCTCCCGCGCTCGCGTGATGGGTTGCACAAAGGCCGCAACCCGGGCGCTTCGTTTGGGAGACTGTAGATTGTCCAAGCTCATATCGTTGGTCCTCAAAATGCACGGCTCAAAAGGCTACCCCTTAACATCCTTCGGTTTGCGCCGAATGACGCCGTTTTTATACGGTCATTCGCCTTGTCCTGATCTCGCCCTATCGGGCTCCCTCCCCCTATCCGCGCCGAGGGAAATTGGAGTATTCCGGGGCTTTCCGTAGCCTTTCGAGGTGAAGCGAAGTAAAACGGCGGAATACGAAGCGTCTGCTTATTCGGAAAGCAACGTGTCTCAACGTTTCCCGCCGCTATCGTTCGTTTCTCGCCGCTTTCATTCGGAAGCCCCCGAATCTTGACGGCCGCAATACGGTTTCCGAAGGGGTGGCCTCGTCTGACAGCTTTTTGAGGCGGGGCGTGGGTTTCAGAGGAAAGCTGTCGGACAGTGGTTAGGTGCTGTCTGACAGCGTATGACGCTTCTAATGGCTTGAATGGTTTACGGTTTTGACTTTGGGTTTGGGTTTAGGGGGTTGCACCATCGGTGCGATGGTGTGAGCTCTCGGGGACCCGCCCGAGCGCAGCGAGGGTGGGGGCTTTTGATTTTGACTTGGACTTAGGGCTTGAATTGGATTCAGACCCGAGGAGACCGAGGGGACACAGGGAAGAGGGGGGCAAACAGCAAACGAAAAGGCCGACCAGAGAGAGGTCGAGCGCGGGCGAGTTGACGTAGGATTCCGACACCGCACCCTTGCACGTGCCCTGCGCTCTGCTCTGCCCTGCCCTCGTGTCCGCCGACCCGGTTCATTGCCGGCCGTATGGCCGGGCCACGCATCCGCCCTTTGCGTGCCTGCATGCGTTATTTATCGATGACGCGTCATATTTAATCAAACTGTTTCGATGACGCGTCATCGAACATTGGGGGACGGGGTGAGGGGGTCGGCGGATGAGGCCAAGGGCTTGTCGGTAATCTGTCCGTATAAAGTCGGGATCGGTGTCGGGCACTCGGGTTTGGCCCGGGGCTTGTCCGTATTTTGTCCGTATAAAGTCGGGATCGGGCTTCCGGGAGTGGCGGCTGTCTATAGGTAGAAGTCGTCGGCGTCAGCGAGGCGTTCGCGCATGAGATCCATGGCCTTCTTGAACTCGGCCGCCTTTTTCTCCCTTCGAGCGACGGCCCTGGGTTCCTGCTGTTTTTGAGCCGACCGCTCGGCGGCGCGGGCGATGCGTGCAGCCTCGCGGGATTCATCCCGTGCCACTACTTTACTTTTACGATCAAGCAGCCAGCGTGATCTATGCATCTCACTCTGCGCGTCTTGATACGCTTTAAGCGCATTGCCCACGCGGTCGGACAATTCATCCTCATATTCGGACCAATCCGGCCTTGAGGCCCGATCAAACGCGATCGCGGCGTCATAGATTGCCTTATGTTCTTCTCCTAACCGGATCCAATTATTGCAGGCAGTAACATACGCGCGCCGCGCGTCCTCCGCCTCTTGCCTGTGATTCTCGAGCCTGGCCGCTCGTTCCAGTTCCTTTTCCTTCTGCTTGCTCATGTGCTCTCCTAGCCTCGTGATCTCCTAGCCTCGCCGCCACCGGCCTCGCCGATTAGTAACCCGAATTTGCCAATTCGTCAATTGTCCCGCATCCGTGCACGTGCCCTGCGCCGTCCTGCTCTGCGCTCTCCTGCTGGCAATACGCTTTCGCCTTCTGCCACTGTGCCGTGTTTTCCGAGGCCTGAGTTATCCAATGGCTATTCTGGCCTACCTTCCCAAGGCCCTTGGAAAAGTACGCGACCTGCTGCGCTATGGGCGCGGTCGCGGGCGGCGCACTCTCTTGGTGGACAAACCCGCCAAGCAACGTGGCGACGAGCGCGCACCCGCCGACGATGGACACAAATTTGAACCCGAATGAAAGCCAATGGTTTTGCTGGACAGGGATGTGTGACATCGTGTTGTAGTTCATGGTACCTCCTATCTGTCTGTTTTCGCCGTTCCTTATGTCTCTATCCACGCCGGGGGAAATCACTCCTTTCGCTTCATTTTTTCGCGGCATGCTTGAATCACAAACTGTGTTCGGCTCACGCCGGCCCTCTCAGCCGCCTTGCCGATACGTGCCCACAGCGCGGCCGGCATAACGACGCTGATTTTTTTCAGGTCGCCGTGCTGCTTGTAGAACCGCGCCACGCGGGCGCGGTTCTGTAATGCCTTTTTCGCCACCGGCTTCGTCTTCATGTCTTCTTCAAGAATTTCAACGCGCCGTCTCCCAGCGAACGCGGCTTGCCCCATTCCCGCGACGTGGCGGGGGCGGCGGACCCAACATCAACCTCCTGCTCTTTCAGAGCGTCAACGGTTTTCTTGGCATCCTCGACCGCCGTTTTGATCCCCGCCACCAACATCTGGTTGAACGCATCGCCCCCACCAACGGCGTCTATAAGCTCAGAAACAGACATCTCATGAGGGTAGAAGTTACCGTTGGCCTGGGGGCTGACTTCCACAACAAGCCGTTGGCCGGAGCCAAAACGAAACCGCGCCCGGACGCCCGTCGCAACGCCCACGCGACCACCATAATCATCCTTCCGGTATGACCACTTAACCCCAGAGCTACACACGTTCAAAACGACATTCCCAACCTTGGATACCACCCGCTGGATCGCCGCATCTCGGTCCTTGATCGCCTTCTCCGCCTCGTCGGCCATCCGCTTTAAATCTTCGTCCACCATCCCGTGCTCCTTTTTTTTCATGCCCGCGTTACTTTCCGGGGCTTCACAGCCATTATTATATACCATTAGCGGGCTAATGCCACTAGCGCGCCATGAAATGTTTTTATAGGCGTTAGCCCGCTAATGCGGCCAAACATGCTTCACCTACATCGGCGCGCGGGGAAATTGGTGGCTCAAATTGTGGTTCGTTTCGGCGTCACTTTTTGAGCCAGCCCGGGCATAAAAAAGGCCCCCATTGGGGGCCAAGGCGCCATCCGTGGCGAGGGAGGTTTTGTGGGGATTAGAACCGGCCCTTCAGGCTGATCTCTTCGGTCTTGGTGACCGCCGTGGCGCCTTGCGGGGATGGAAGGGCCACCGTGCCGGTCCCGACGGAAGCAGGAATGTTGGGGCCTGTGTACCCAGCGCCTGACTGGTGGTCGATACCGTACGCAACGTCCACCCACAGCCCGTGCGTTATGCGCTTTTTCAGGCTTATGCTGATTCCAGGATTATAGGAATTCCATGGCCGGTTCGGGTTGAACGGCGCCAACGCTTGGGCCAGGGTCGCCGGCATCACGACGCCGCCCGATTCAAACTGCTCACCACCCACCCAAATGGCGGTCGCACCCCATCCGTCCCGGGTCACGCCCAGCTTGACGAAACGCCCGGTCGTGATCGTACCCACTTGTGAGTTGGGGAAGGCCGCACCCATGGAGAGGCGGACCCCATGCCCGGCCACCGTCCCCATCAGAACGCGTGGGGCGGCATACCCTTGCCCTCCCCATGGGGATTGGGAGTAGGCCAGCTGCCAGCCCTGGCCGGAGATCGCCAGGCTTGGGGTGACACTGATCGCGCTCCCACCGACGGCCTGAGTGCTGGCGACGGTCATTGTTGGGCATGGGTTACCTCCATTCGTGGCAGGCGTGCAGCCCTGGTATAGCGGCTGCGTGCTTTCCCCACCAGTCAAGCTTTGTTCGGAGAGCCATCCGATCTTGACGCCTGGGGTGACTGTCAAGCCAAAGACCTTCCACATTGGTGATGCAATGGACGCATGTAAAAATTGCGTGCTCACGTTATCACGGGCGTTTATCGGGTAAAACAAAACCCCGTCGGGGAGATAAGTTACCCCTTGGGTACCAGACAACACCGGGTTTGTCACCTGCGTGGTTTGGGACAATCCACCGAACCCAAACTCTAAGGGGACACTCCACGGCGTCCAAAAATTGAAATTTATGGGACGCGCTGTGCGGATGGAGAATCCGTACCCGCGGGCCTGGTAGTTGTCCCCCATCCCCACGCTCGCTCCGGCGATCCCGCCGCCGATCCCTGTGGGGCTTGAGTAGGTCACCCCGACAACTGCGCCAGTATTAAACTGCGTGGTTCGGGTGACGTACCACACGGACCCCACATAATTGTGGGAAGCCACCTTCGGCTTTGGCTTGTGGGCCTGGGCGGCCTGCAAGGCCTCGATCTCGGCTTGCAACTTACGGATTTGCTTGGGCGTCGCCTGCGGGGTTGCCACCTGCGGACCCTGGCCGGCCAGCGCCTGGCGCGTGGTTGCGTCGACGATCACGGCGCGATCCTTGGCCGGCGAGCCGCGATGGACGATCCCCACATATTGGCTAACGATCTTACGACGCGGGATGCCAGCGCTAACCAGTGCGTTGCGCACGCGGGCAGCCCGTTCGCCTGACAGCACAAAATTATAGGCCGCGCTGCCCACGGGGCTCGCCCCTGCGCGCAAAAGAACCACCTGGCCGGGCTCGTGGGTGGCCGCCTTGGCCTGGGCGAGCAAGGTCTTGGGGATGCTCGTGGGGTGCGTCGATCCGTTGGCGAATGCGACGACCCCGATCTGACGGGCATGGGCGACCGTCGCGAGCACCATAAAGATCATGGCTCCCATCCCCATTACAAAACTACGATATGGTCGATTGGCTTTCATTGTGGTACCTCCTATGCCCCCAAAAAGTGGGGGCTTCAGAGGTATCGGCGCGGAGGGAAATTGGGTGTCCGATAATGGAGAGACATAGGGTCGCGGGTGTATGATCAATAAAGCGAGAATATAGAGATCAACGCCATGAGCCTTACTCACTTCATAAAACGACCGGAGATTGCGACAAAGTTGCGGCGCCTTCATGTCGGACTAGCGGGCGAACGCAAGGCTGACGAATGTGCGCACGAGGATGCGCCTGCAACCACGATCATATTACGCGGGAAGAGTTACCGCGTTGTCAGGCGTGTGAAAACTGACGAGGGGCAGGCTCGTTATAAGGCCGCGAAAATCACAACAACGGACGGTCAGCGCATCCCTATTAAGGTCGAAGCACGTAGCAAAAACACTTCTCTTGTAGGCACAGCGTTTGACTATCTTCTACGGTTCGAACTTCAGCGCCGCGCCCCACACGCGATATCGCAACCATGGGTAGCCGAGAAAGCAGCGAAAGATCCAGGGAGGCATATCGGATTAGGGAAACGCTGGGCCGATTTAAACATCCTTAAGAATGGGAACTGGAAAATCTTTAGCGAGGGTGACGCGCCGTTGGGCTCTCAACCAGTAGATATGCAAGGCCGGATTTGGATTGAGAGTGGCGAGATTACCCGCCGGGTCGGCATTGTACTGAAAAATGCCAAGGCGGCAGTAGACGCCTATTCGCAACAGAAACATCCCACGCCCACCGAACAGGCGGCGCTAGCCGCTCACGCGGTACGCTTGGCGAAGCTCGATTCAGTGCTTCGAGGGCCGGGACTGGTGCCGGATTTCGAAGAGGCCGCATCGGAGGATGTCCAGGACTTAGTCGATCTCCTGGCAATCACCCCCTTTAACGATCTATTACACAATGAGGTCGTGTTGCTGAATCCCACTTTTGGAGAGGCGGCACGTCCGATCGGCGGCGCCGATGCCGATTTAATTATTGGTGACATGCTGGTTGACATCAAGACGACCAAGGACGACACAATCCAAGTCCAACACCTTAATCAACTTCTTGGGTATTTTTTGCTGGCCCGCAAAGAACGCACCATCAGTCCAGCGTTTCCCGTTATAAACCGGTTTGGACTCTATTACTCTCGTTATGGTTATTTGTACTCCTTCGATGCCTCGGCCTGGACAGAGCATCCAGAGTTTCTTGAGACTGAGAAATGGTTTTTCTCTCAAATAACGCGGATCGAAGCCGCTCGCCAAGCGTTCCGTGCCGACCCCGCCGCCTTCCGCGCACGCCAGCGATCTGGCCAGGTACCGGTCTTCGAGGCGCCAGCTAAAAAAGACGGGCGCGCGTCACACCAAACCGAACGATCCAAGGTAGAGCAAGCGTATCTTCTAGACCATTGCGCAGTATGCCGGAGCATCGCAAAGACGAGTGGGATCGGGATCGTGTCATGGGTCAACCATAATAAACACGAGTGCCGGTGCCAGCACGGGACTATAACGTTTTCCGCGCAGACCCGCGATGATGTACCAGACTGGCTTCGTCCGTATTGGGACAAGCGAGAAGCGCTTACCTACCAAGCAACAACTTCTGAAGGTCTACCATATAAGGCCTGTAAAGCCTGTAAAAATGTGATCCTTTAGTTTTCAGGCCTCGACTAGTGGGGGACTTGAAACACCCCCCTATGCCTTGGTTATAAATACCTACCCCTACTCGGAGGGGGGTGTGACGAGACCACCGTCTCGCTCAACCGCAGCAACCCCGCCGCGTCGTCTTTTGCCTTGAAAAACCCGAGAAAATGTGACTGTGGACGCTGTTCGGTAGGCCACGGTCCTGCGCAGGACAAAAAAATCCGAGCGGAGACAAGGGGCCTCCGCCCGGTCGCGGGCCGGGTGTGTTTTTATGGTCTGGGTTGGTGGCTTAGGCCGCGCTGGGCGGCCCGGTGGTCGCCGGAGGCTTTGCCTGTGCCTGGATCGGCACGTCCAACATCTCGGCTGCGGGCCAGTCCTGCTCAGCTACGGCCTTGTCGATCGCGTCCTCGAGGTCGCCATGGGCTTGGTGGAGGTACGCGTCGGCGCGTTTGGCCACGGCCCGGAAGATCGACTCGATGTCGTCCCCGCTTGTGCGGGCCGATTCTTCCAGCGACCGCATGACCGAGCGCACGCGGTCGATACCGACCACGATCCCGAACCGTGTCTTGACCCACGCGCGGATCGCGCCGATGGTCCGCTGCCCGGCGTCCTGTGCCGCGGCGATGGCCTGCCGGGCCTCTAAGGCCTGGCCGGACCGGCTGGGGCCGACGGCCGCGTCGTCTGTTTCGTATGCATCGACCGTCATGCCGTACTCTCCTAACCCCTCCAGAGGGACACCACCGTAGATGTGAATCGTAACGGGCTGCGATGGGTCACCGTTGGCCCCGCGGGCACGCCCGATAGCTTGCGCGGCCTCCGCGGTGATCGTGTGAAGTAGCCAGGCGCGGATCCTCGGATTGGTGGGTAGGGGTAGGCGCGATTGCACTTCACGCGTCCCCTCGTTGATCCACGCCCCCCGCTCCATCTGCAGATCGTCCGGCCACTCCGGCCAGGCGATGGGATCGGCCCCGGCGGTCAGCGCCGCTACCCGCGAGGCTTGATACAGTCCCCGCCAGGCCTCCATGGGAGGAAAGAAGCTCCCGACGATCACGATGTCGCGCCCGGCCCAGCGATCGTGCGCGCGGTGATCGGCGCCCCAGTGCCCCAATAACGGGTCTTTGTGCTTGGGGTCGAGGTGATCGCGGACCTTCTTGTGGACGAGAAAAACCGCGCCGGGGTGCAGCTTCCGTAAGGCCCGGTATTGCTGTATGGCGCGTTCGCGCTCCTCGGGCGCCGCCCGCTTACCAAGGGCCTTCAGTCCCCAAAACCGCGAAGGTCGCCGGATGATCTTGAGGTGTTGGGTGGCCACCACGTCTACGACCTGCCCGCCGTGTGCGCGCACCGCGTCTATAAGTACTGGGTCTGGGGTCGCATCAAAAAAGGCGATCGGCCTTTTGCCGATCCGGTCGACGATGGGGCGCAAGCCACTGATATGTATCTTCCCGTCTTTGACGTGCCCGTCCCCATATTCCAGTGTCTGCCTGATCGCCCATGCGGCCCGCAGAGGGGCCAGTCGGAGCGAGCCGTCCCGGTTGAACTCCAGCCGCTCCCATGCCGCCACGTCCTCGTCATCCGTGTCTAACATCTTCTGGACGGCATCCAACAGCGCGGGCGCCACGGTAATGCGCCCTTCCTGCCCGACCAGCCGGCCCATTTCGGACGCCAGGACCTTGAAGAGGGCGAGGGCGGCTTTGGCCGCCTCGAGGCGCTCTTTGCGCTCAGCGGCTGCCTTTCGAATAGCCTCGATATCTGAGGGGCCACCCACCGCGTCGTCGGTCGCCTCGGCTTTTGCTTGGGCGATCTCCAGCGCGCGCTGGTCGTCACTCATGCGCCGCGACCACAGGTCGATGTCCGGCAATCCAACCTCCACCGGCACCGACATTTGCACATGCTCGTCCACTACCACCAGGCGGCGACGCATCGGTTTGTCTCCCGATGCGTCGAGCCCGTCCTTGGCCCAGCCGGCCAGCGTCTCACTAAAAGACGCGATGGGCGCGACGACGAAGCGGGATTGTATCGTGTCCCGCAGGTGCTGTTGCCAAACGCATGTTTCGAGTGTGGCTAGTTGCTCACCTGTGTAACCCATTTGCGCGAGATCGTCCCATTTCCCGGCCCACTTCAGTCCGTTCGGGCACCGATGACAGAACTCCGCTTGTGGGATGTGGTGCGCCTCCACAGCCTCCATGAGGGCCTGGTGGTTCGGGCAGTAGCCCGGGCACTCCGGATCTGGCGAGCGCCCATGGTAGTGCCACCAACCGGCCTCTTCGTAGGCCTTGGCCTGGTCATGGGTGGGGACCAGCGCGAGGACCGACCCGCCGGCGGCCAGGATCTCGGCGTTGTGGATGAGGTCCTTGAGTTCGGTCGTCTTGCCCGTGCCGGTGGTGGGCCGGAAGAGCCACGGCTCTACTAATGGCAAGCGCCCTTTTGAACCGCTCTCTTTGCGTTCATCGATCTCAGTAAGAAAGTCGATGTAGTGCGCGACCATCAGCTGAACACCGCTCTTCAGTATTACCCTGGCCTGCTCTACCGGCACGGTGGCGCATGGCAGGACGGGCATGGCGGCCTGGCGCCATGGCTGGATCGACCAGACGCTGGCTGCGACGGCCGACTTGGGGGGCGCGGGGATCTCGCGGACGCCGGCGACCAGGGCGGCGCACACGGCCTCCACACCTTCCTTCTCTAATATGTCGGCCCAATCCTGCCCCTCTGGCGGCACGGTCCAAACAATCTGCACGCCCTTGAGGCCCCACGTTTGGATGACGTGGAGGCCCGCCAGCGCCTTCTTGACGCCCATCTCGCCCGCGTCGCCCGCGACCACGATGCGCGCCGCGCCATCGCGCACCGCGCGCTGGATGACGGGTCGGGGAGGTTGTGATATGCCTGCCGTATCGAAGAGGGCGACGACCCGCTGGCCGGTCGAGGCGGCCACCGCTGCGGCGGTCACCTGCCCCTCACATACATATAAGGTGTCGCGCTTCCCTGGGAACCGGACATACCCGGAGTGCAAAACGTCCGGGCTTGCCAGGTCGACCGGCACGATGTGCCGGCCCTGCATTCTTTTGTTTTTGTGCCCCCGGCCCCACTCGCGTTGCACCCCCACGAGGTCGCCGGACCGGGGGTCGCGGATAGGCCACAAGATGCATGCCGCCCGCTGCTTAGTGTTGGGGTTGTAGGAGGATTTGCTGGTCGTCGGCAGCACCCGGACACCGGCCGCGATCGCCGCCTCAAGGACTCCAGGCCCACGGCTGCTCAGGTAGCCGCGGGCCCACTCATGGCCGGGTCCAATGCTAACCAGGGCGAGTTGTAAGGGTGAATGGTTCCACGAATTGTGGGCATCCTGCACGCGCTCGCTAAGTTCCTGTTTCCGTTTTTCTGCCCGCTCGGCCTTGGCCTGGGCGATGCGCGCCGCAGCCTCGGGGTCGCGTTGCGCGTGGCCGCGCCGACCTTTTTTCCTGAGATGTTCGGGATAAAGATCGGCTTGGGTCAAGCCCACCGCGGCCATGATGTCCCCGGTTCGGCAACCGACCCGGCACTTTACCAATAAGGTGCCGTCGTCCGTCTCTTTAATTCCGAGGCTAGGGTGGTGATCGTCATGCGCGGGGCACAGAGCCAGCCACTCGCCGCCGCTCTTGCGGACCTTATCGAGGCGCGATAGAAACGTGTCGAGGGTGCTCATAGGGCACCCCCAACCTGGGAGAGGTTACAGTGTGATCGTGGCCGGGGTGGTTCGGGGTCGCCCCCGCCATCGCCGTCATCCCCGCCTGAATCGCTGGCGGCCCGGCGCACGCTGGCCGGCGACCGGCGCGCCCGGACTCGGGTCTGGGTCCGATAGCTTCGCGTGCGGATAACGGTCTGCGTATGGGCGCGCGCTCGGGCCGCCCGGGCCGCCGCCTCTTTATCGTCTAACGCATCCCATTCCCTCCACCCCCGCGCCTCTGGAGGCATCTCCATCTGCTCGAAGCTGGCCTGGTAGGCGCTCTGGTAGGCGCTGTCTTTATCCAAAGCCCACTCTCCATCCGCCTCGCCGGCGCACGGATAGTAGCGGTCCACAAGGACATCGTCAGGATCAAAGATTGTAAAACTGGAATTGTCTGATATACTTGTGTTCATGCCAGCGCTCCGCTATAGCCTGGTGATTTTACTGAAAGGCCCTCCCCATGAGGGCCTTTCTTTTGTCTGCAAGGATCGTAGATCGTTTTTTCTCACACCGCAAGCCCGTTTCTATATTTCCACTCTTATACACTCCAATACACCCCTACGCACTCCAATGCATCCCAACGATGCCAAACGATACCGAACGCCGTCATATATCGCCCTACACCGTTATATGACCTTATGCGGCCTCCTGGAAAAAGCTCAGCTGGCCCGGGCATGCCGGGCGCACCCGCACACGCGGGGCCGCCTTGCGAGGCCGGCGGGGTTTTTTGGGTACGATCGGGTTCCCGAGGAGATCATGGACGACCCCCACGGTCGCGGCGACCGGCGCCACCCACCCCCGCGGCTTACGGCCCGCGTTGGACCTTGGGAAGGGTGCTGTGAGCGCATCCCCGGTCGGCACTTGCTCTGGAGGCAGCAACTTGACCATTCCATAGTCACGAAACTCGCGTAGACGGCGAGCGGCATTTTTGACTGTTTTGTAACAGCGTCCGAGCCCTGCGGCCGCCACATGGTAGGAAAATCCGGCGGCCAGCCACACCAAAATTTTGCGGTCTGCCCCGTTTTGTGGGTAGGTTTTCAGAATGTCCGAAAATTCCCGCTCGAATCGCCCGACGTGCGCGCTTTTCAGACGCGTACAAATGTCCGCCGTGCTTATCCCCAGGCGATGGCCGCCGTCGTAGGCGACCTCAACCTCTTCAAAATCATCCCCAACCCCCCACTCGGGGGAGGCCATGCCCTCGATATCTTCCAAAGTGATCTGCATAAAAGATCCTCGCACGCAATGCGAAAAACACCCGCCGGGATCGGGCTGGAAAAAAACGAAATGGGCGCACGAAGGCGCCCGGTTGGGACCGGACATTGGCGCGCGAGGACGCGCCCGGGGTGAAGCCATTTTGTTGAGGATTTTTCCAGGACAGATCTGTCCTTGGGGTCCTGAAACTCTGCCGTGAAGGTCAGAATCAGAACTTTTTGATGCTGTTCTTGTTTCGCGCTCAGCTGGCGCGAGGGTTGCCCCTACAGTCAATACTAGCACAGACATGCGGAGTGTCAAGCGCCATTATGGAAGGATCGATTCTTTATCAGATGCCTTATGAGACGCCCGTGTTTTCCGCGGCCGGCCACGCCCACGCTTTCCCGCGGTAGGCGCGTCGTGATCAGGGGTCGTGATCGCCTGCGTGATCACGCCGACCGTGAAGGTCGCCATCCATACCTCCGCCTGATCGAGATCCCAACGCCGGAATTTGCACCCTGGCACGCGCATGTAAGGTGGTACGGGCACCCCCGCACTGATCCTCGCCTTTAAACGAGTGTCGCTGATCCCCAAAATCTCGGCTACGTCTCTGTCGCTTCCGATCCGCATCGTTCACGTCCGCAAAATGTCGATGCGGATATTTTCGGGCGCAGCAAGGGGCGGGTGGCGGCGAATAGCGGCGTTTTAATGGCCCTATTCGCCTGATCCTGATCCTAATGACGCCTTACGGGACCATATCGAGCGGGGCACGGCGGCGCCGCTAGAAGAGATGGAGAGGGCGGGGTAGGGGTGCCGTCAGAGACGGGCAGCTGGGCGGCACTGGGCCCGCAACAACAAAAAGAAAAGAGGGCGCAAACCTCGCGCCCTCCCAGGACTACCGTGATGTCGTCGTTACGGCGTGACAGAACCGTTCGGACCGACATCGGTCTCGCAGAACTTTCCTGAAACATTACAGTCAGTAACCGTATTTCCGTAAGAGGTGGTTCCTCCTATAGCTGCCGTGGAGCCATCACCAATCACCGCGTTTACGATATCCGCGCCAAGCGTCTTATTCCCAGTGCAAAGCGCCCCCGCGCCAACGGTAATGAAAATTGGCACCGATACGCCCGCACCGACCCATGTTCCACTGGTCGAGTAACCCGTGGGGATCGCTGCTAGTCCGCCAGCAGTATCGACTTCGCCACAATAAGTGGGGGTCTTCGGGCCAGTACCACCCAGTGTGCCGATATAGGCATAGTTCGGCGTACTGGCTCCCTTGGTGCCGCTCGCTGCCGGATCACCAGCCGTGTAGCTCAACACGGGAGTACCGGTCCCCGCTGTTGGCGCTGTATATGCTGTCCCTTGCGTGTTTGCCATCGCGATCAAGGTGTTCTGTCCGGCCTGCGCCGCGGACATGGCGCTCGTGGCCGCCGTGATCGCCGAATGGAAGTTCTGGGCCACGTCCTGGGCCTTGGAGGTCACGATGTATTTTTCATACTGGGGTATGGCGATGGCCGCCAAGATGCCGATGATGGCGATCACCACCATCAACTCGATCAAGGTAAAGCCGGCCTGAATGCCGGCCACTACCGGGTTCTGTTTACGCATGGCCATAACTCCTCGCATCT
>JAJZZU010000099.1 GCA_021797365.1 Pseudomonadota bacterium
CCATCCCGGGACCCCCAACCCCTTTCCGTGGATGAGCGAGATGCTGGACCTGAAGAAGGAGAAGAACTTCTTCGAGACGCGCGTGACGGAATACCGAACCGGCGGGGGACTGGCCTGGGACTGACACCGGTAGCCGGCGGAGTGCGCCACGGCACGATGCGTGCGGTGAGGCCCAAGCCCGCACCGCGCGTCGCCCCACTCAGTACCCGCCGCCCCCCATGTGCGAGGCCCTGAAGGCGATACCGACCGCGACCGCCACGGGAATCGACGCGGCAATGGCCGGTGCAAGCACCGGCCAAGGCTGTTTGAATGGGTAGCGGCGGATAGCGACGCTCGTGGCGAACCCGACGGTGAGGGACGCCACGAACGCCACGATGATCCCTGCCCCTGCCCCCGCATAAAAACGCAGATCCAGCGCCAGGGCGCCCAGCACGAAGGCGGTGGTGGCACGCCCCGCGTCGGATAGGCCCGGAACCCCGCTGAAGCCAGCCAGGATCACGGTGGCCCCAAGGGCCACAGCCAGCGCGGCCGCGAGCTCGCCCAGCAGAATACTCCCGGAGAGCGGCGCCACCACCGCAAGACCGGCCGATGCGATGAGAGACACGGCGGCGAATGGCCAGCGACCGACGTCACGCACGCCCGAGATGACCCACAGCGCAGACCACGCCGCGGCTGCGGCCGCCCAAAGCGGCACGGCCACGAAGGGAGGGTCGCGCCCGAGAATAGGCCAGAGCAGGACCGCAGTGGCGCTGGCGGCCACCAGGATCGGCAGGGCAATCACCATGAACCCGACGCCGATTCGGCGTGCCAGGGGTATGGCAACCGCCAGCGCCACCACAAACCACGGCACCCAGGACAATACCGTCGCGGGCGGAAACGTGAGGTCGCGGTAGACCGCGAAATAGCCGGCGAGGAAGGCCGCCGGGACCGAGAGCCCGGCGAGACCGCGCCAAAGCCAAGGAGCGCCGGCGGCCAAAAACCGGGGGGACATGACGGTAAGCCCCGCCACCATCCCCGGCACGAGAATGACATGCAGCAACTGGGATTTCACGAACGATGAATGGATCAGTGCCCACATAATGTCCCCCCGATGCGCCGGGCAGGCCGGCCACCTCGCACCCCCTCAACGCGCCGTGCGCACGCCCTCGATATTCACATGCAGATGCACGCGGTTGGCGATCATGCCGGCGTAAGCCGCCATGCCAAACGCGCTACGGCGAATGGTGGTCGTGGCCTCGTAACCGGAGAGGTAACCGCCCCAAGGCTTGGGCAGGGCCGCGACCTCTCCGGCGCCGATCTCGCGGATATGAAATACCACCGCACGAGTCACGCCGTGCAAGGTGAGCCGCCCGTAGAGAAGGCCCGCTTTCGCCCCCTGGGGCTTGTAACGCGTACTATCAAAGGTGATGGTCGGGAACTCCCGGACATTGAAGAAATCGGGGCCACGCAGATCATGATCGCGCATCGGGAAATCGGTATCGATGCTGGACGCCGCGATGCGAATCGCCACCGTATCGCGCGAGGGCGCGGCACTATCGAAGGTGTAGGTGCCAGACATCTTGTCGAAGCGTCCCACGACCACCGCAACACCGGCGTGGCCTATAGTAAACCACGCCAGGGAATGGTTCGGGTCGACCCGGTAGGTCCCGTTGGGGCTGTCCGTCAGACGATGGTAGCGCGCCGCATGCGCGAGCGGCACGAGCCCACCGGAGACGAGACCCGAGACGAGGGCCACGCGGCACAGGGCAGATAAACGGGATGAGGGCATGACTGTTCTCCTTTAAGTTGAGATGTGAATCCACCAGGCCCGGATTGCGGCCCTTGCCGACCGTCCGGCAGGTCTCGCTACAAGCCCTATCGATTCTTATGCAGATAGTCTGTATACAAACTACTACTACGGAGACGTATTGTCAATGTCCCAACTATCGCCGCTCAAGGTTCGCGAAATCGCTCTCGCAGGCGGCGTAATTCCCGGCGCGTCCGGTCGAGATCGTCGGGGCTCATGTCGAGAAAGGCACGCCTTAGGTGCTGTATGTGCATCGGGAAGACGCGCGCAAACAGGGCCTCGCCCGCGCTCGTCAAGACCGCATGAAAGCTGCGGCGATCCCCGCTCGGGACCTTCCGAAACACCAGTCCCTTGGCCTCGAGACGATCGATGATCCCGGTTAAGGTTCCCTTGGTGATCAAGGTCTTGCGGGCCACCTCGCTCAACGGAAGACCTTCGGTGCGACCGAGCGTGGCGATGACATCGAACTGCGCCGGGGTGAGGCCCAATTCGCGGACGTGGGCCGCCGAGTAATTGGAAAAGGCATGGTAGGCCTCCGCGAGCTCACGCAGCACGCCGAGAAAAGGTTCGCGCGCCGCAAGCTCGGTCATGCCCACGAACGATGCCGATGCAGGCGCCTCCTGCGAATCCCTTTTTGGCATGGTCCACCCCCGATAGTTTTTGTGACGACAGTCTACTCACGAATTATCGCATGAAAGGGCGATCGCGTCAGGCGACGCGCGATAAGGGGCATGGAGGACCTATGGGGGATACCAGGGGGCCGCCGTTCCCGTAGCCTTGGAGCCCGTGGCCCCCAAGCCGCCAGCGACGTCGCCCGTTGCGCATCACACGGGTCGCGTTGGTCAACGGTGTTCCGTGGGGACTCAACTCAGGAGAAGGACCATGTCTCGATTGCGTATCCGATTACTCACCAAGCGCGCGCTCCTTGGCGTCGTGCTCGCCAGCGCCTTGCCGGCCGTCGCCTTCGCACAGGCTGGAGGGGCACAGTCGTCGTCACAAACGGGGGCGGCAAGCGGTCATCCCATGATGGGACACGCGGGGATGGGCGCGCCCAAGACCACCGGCGCAAACCCCATGACCGGCAAGTCAGGCGGGAGCCCGTGGGTAAAGTCCATACAAGCGGCGCTGAATCGCAAAGAACACGCCCATCTCGCAGTCGACGGCAAGATGGGCCCGGAGACACGAACCGCTCTGGAGAAATTCCAGAAGGCCCATGGCATCAAACCGACCGGCCGCCCCAACAAGGTGACCGAGAAGGACCTGGGACTCTAAATCGCCCCCAGGGGTACAGCGGCTACCCGATGCGCGGATAGATGCGCTCGGGGGCTTTGGTGCGTCCCGCGTTTCTCAGAGCATGCGGCCTCAAGGAGAACCGTCCATGCCTCCCCACTTCATCGCATCATTCGCGACACGCGCGCGGCTCGGTATCGCCATCGCCGGGGCCCTGCCGGCCGCTGCCTTCGCCCACGCGAACGGCTCGCATGCGGCGCCCCCGACGGGGGCATGAACGACGGCCCCATGCACGAACATCCCGTGGCCGGGAAAGGGCCCATGACCGGCACCGCCGAGCCCGGCGGGAGTCCTTGGGTCAATGCAATCCAGGCATCTTTGAATCGCGCGGAGCACGCCCACCTCGCAGTCGACGGCAAGATGGATACGGCGACCCACGCCGCCCTGAAGAGGTTCCAGAAGACACAGGGCCTCCAGATGACCGGCCGCGTCAACAAGGCCACGTGGCGCGCGCTGGGTCTGTAGGCCTGCTGGAAAGACCGGCCGGCTTACGCGCGGCCTTCGCGGTTTTTCATCAACCCGACCCCGGGCGGGCGTGGGCCTCCCGCCAACCCTGGCGCGGGGTGCGCCCCGCTACTCGGGGCGCGGCAGCGCACCTTGCCCGTCGCCACCCGTAGCGCCATGGTCTGCATCGTCGCGACGATGGTCCTTGCCGAGCAGCATGTACATCGCCGGGACCACGAATAGCGAGAACAATGACCCGAGGCTAAGTCCCGTAAAGATCACGAGACCGAGGGCAAAGCGCGCGGCCGCGCCCGGACCGGTTGCAAGCAGCAAGGGGATCACGCCCACGGCCATGGCCGCGGTGGTCATGAGGATCGGCCGGAGACGGATGGACGAGGCCTTCTCCACGGCCTCGCGCTTGCTGAGGCCCTCGTGACGTTGCGCCTCATTGGCGAACTGCACGATCAGGATGCCTTGCTTTGTGATCAAGCCGATCAGGGTGATGAGACCCACCTCGGTATAGATATTGATCGTGCCGAGTCCGAGACTCAAAAAGATCAGTGCGCCGCTGATCGACATGGGGACTGTGACCATGACGATGAGCGGATCACGGAAGCTCTCGAACTGGGCCGCGAGCAACAGGTAGATGAGCAGGATCGCCAGGAAAAAGGTGAAGAGCAGGCCGTTACGCGTGTGCATGAACTGCCGCGACTCACTCGCGTAATTGATGGTGAATCCCTGCGGGAAGATCCTGTGCGCCTGGACACGCAGATAGGACAAGGCCTGCCCCATGGTCACACCGGGCATCGGCACCGCCTGAATCGTGGCGGAATTCAGCTGGTCGAATTGCGGGAGGTACTGGGGCTCGACCTTGGTCGTAAGCGATACCACGGTCGACAATGGGATCATGTGGCCGCCCGCCTGAAGATAGAAGCTCTTCAGAAGCCCGGCATTGGCACGGAAGCGGTCCGAGACCTGTGGAATCACCTCATAACTGCGGCCCTTCAGGTCGAAGCGGTTGATGTAGTTGCCGCTCAAGAGCGGCTGCAGGTTAGCGGCGATGGTCTGCATGTTGAGGCCCAGGGCCGCCGCCATGCTGCGCCGGATATGTATGACGATCTGCGGGTCATCATAGCGCAGATCCTTGGCAACATAGGCAAACAGCCCGCTGCGCTGGGCAATGCCGACCAAGCGGTCGGCGACCGCGTCGATCTTTCGATAACCCGCGTTCCCCTGGATGACAAACTGCACGGGCGGACCGCCCGCCGATCCGGGAAGTGACGGCCTCTGGAACACCGCAAGCTGCAGGCCCGCTATGTGCGAGACCTTCTTCTGGATGATAGGCTGGAGCTGCATCGTGGTGATTGAGCGCTTGCTCCAGGGCACGAGATGCATACCGGCCATCATCTGGTTGCTCCCGGCCCCAGTGGGGGAGAAACCGGTGATCATGAAGCTCTTGTCGTAGACCTTGAACTGCTCGAAGTCATGGATGATCTGCAGCCCGTAGGTACGCAGATAGCGAGTCGTGGCGGTCGGTGGCGCAATACCGGCGACGAAGAGGACGCCCTGATCCTCCTGGGGGGCGAGTTCCTGTTTGGTCGAGGTGAACAGGAAATAGACACTTGCCAGCATGACCGCCGCAAAAAGGTAAATGGCCGGCAGGTAATCGAGGCTTGCGTGCAGCAGGCGAATGTAACGTGCTCGCAGGGCCTCGAATCGCTCGTCTACCAGCCGCGCCCAGCCATGCGAGGGGTTCTGTTTCAGGACCCGCGCGCTCAACATCGGCGAGAGCGTCAGGGCCACGAGCATGGACACCAGCACTGCCGCCACCAGCGTAAAGGCAAATTCCGAGAAAAGGCTTCCGGTGAGACCGCCCATGAAGCCTATGGGGGCGAATACCGCCACGAGCGTAGTCGACATGACGAGGATCGGCGCGAGCAGCTCGCGCCCCGAGAGCAACGCGGCGTCGATCGGGCTTTTGCCCTCCTCGATGTGACGGTGGATATTCTCGACCACGACGATGGCATCGTCCACGACCAGGCCTATGGCCAGCACGATGGCCAGCAAGGTCAGCAGATTGATGGTGAAATGCATCATCCACATCAAGAGGCCGCCGCCTATGATGGACAAGGGGATCGCGATCGCCGGAATCAAGGCCGCGCGCAGCGAACCCAGGAATAGGAGGATGACGAAGATCACCACCACCAGCGTGATGCCGATCGTGGTGAGGATCTCATGCAGGGACGCGGTTATATAAGTGCTCGCATCGTAGGGGATGTTGGCCCGCAGGGTCGGCGGAAACTGCGCCTTCAGGCGCGCGAGTTCGCGGCGCACGCCGTGGGCTACGGTCAACGAGTTGGCCGACGGCGTGGGCTGGATGCCGATATAGGCCGCCGTCGTGCCGTTGAAGAACGCCTGCGAGGTATAAGTCTCGGCCCCGAGCATGACACGCGCGACATCCTTCAATCGCACCAGGGTCGGGCCATTGTGGGCCACGACGAGATTCTTGAAGCCACGGACGGTCGATAGATTCGTGGTGGCGGTTATGACCTCCCCTATCGTGGCACTGCGCGTGCGTCCGACCGCCGATATGTAGTCGTTAGCAGCAAGCGCCGCCGCCACCTGTGCGGGCTGAACGTGGAGCGCCGCCATCTTCACCGGGTTTAGCCACACGCGCATGGCAAAGGTATTCCCCGATCCGGTCCCGGCCGGCACGATCTGCGCCTCACTGACGCCGGGCACCGAGACCAGACTCGGCTGCACCACGCGCAGCAGATAATCGGTGATCTGCTGCTGGGTCATGTGAGGGCTGTAGAAGGCGATATACATGAGGTCGGTGGTATCGCCAACGGTCACGTTGATGACCGGAAGCTGACTGCCGGTCGGCAGCTTGTTCACCACCTGCTGGATCTTCGACTGAATATTGGCAACCGCCGCATTGGGGCTATAGTTCAACTTCATGTAGGCGGTGATGGTCGAGGCCCCCTCGGCACTGACGGAGGTCATGTAATCAATGCCCGGGGCGGTAGCGATCACGCGCTCCAGAGGCGTGGTCAGGAAGCCCTGAACGGTCTGCGGGCTTGCGCCGGGGTAGATGGTGCGGATGACCACGGTAGTGTTGGTCATCTTCGGATACTCACGGACCGTCATCCCCACATAGGCACGCACGCCGAGCAGGAAGATGACGAGGCTCAAGGCCGTGGCCAGGACCGGCCGCCGGATAAAGAAATCGGTAAAGGTCATACCACCGCCCTTAAGGCTGCACCGTGTTGTTGATCGCAATCGGCATGCCGTTGCGAAGCTTGACCTGACCGGCCGTAACCACGACCTGCCCCACCTTGAGCCCGCTCTTTATGGCCACGAGCCCGTGACGTTCGCGGCCTACCGTCACGACCTGTTGGCGGGCGATGAGATGGGGGTGGCCCTTGATGGTCCCATGCCGCACCACATAGACCGTATCGCCGTAGGTGTTGTAGGTGAGCGCCCCGGCCGGGACAACCATGACCTTGCGGACATGCCGGCCCAAGAGACGCACGCGCCCGAACATGCCAGGGCGCAATACCGCCGCCGGGTTGGGCACGATCGCCTGCACGAGGATGTTGCGCGTGGCGGGGTTCACGGTCGCATCGATGGCATGCACGTGCCCGACGAAGTGGCGATGCGGAAACGCGTCGACGCGCAACTGGATCGTCTGCCCGACATGCACCCTCGGGACCTCGACCTGCGGGAGCGTGAAGTTGGCATAGAGCGTGCGATAGGACTGGAGGTCGACGATCGGCGCGCCCGGCGCGAGATACTGGCCCAGATTCACCTGACGGACCCCGAGGACGCCGCTAAAGGGTGCGCGCAGGGCAAGTTCATGGATCGCCGCCAGATCGCCCGCAACATGGGCGGTGGCGCCATGGAAACTCGCAATCGCGCTATCGAGCTGCGCGCGGCTCGCCGCCTTCTCCTTATAAAGCGTGCGCGTGCGCCGCAGATTGGCGGCCGCCAGGCGCGCCTGCGCCCGATCAAAGGCGAGTTGCGCCAGTTGTGGCTGATCGTTGACCTGCACGAGCAGTGCGCCGGCGCGTACCGGGGCCCCGGAATGGAAGTCGATCGCGGTCACGACCCCGGGCAGCTGGGCGGTCACGGTCACACCCTCGATAGCGGTGAGACTACCCACGCTGCGGATATGATCGCGCCACGCCGCGCGCGCCACGCGTGCCGTCGATACCGTCACCACCGGCATACCGCGCGAGGCCATAAACTCATGGATCTTGTAATTGACGAACGCCTTCCAGCCGAAGATTCCCGCAAATACCAATGCGAGGATGAGGGCGACCAGAACCACGCGTTTTTTCATGGAGCGTTCCTTTGGGGTGTAGCCGTCGTGACAGATGTAGCGGGGTGCCCGGGCGTGGCTTTGTTCGGCCGCGGCGCCAACGGGCTGCCGCCGAGCGCGGTATACAAAGCCACGGTGTCGAGATAGCGTTGGG
>JAJZZU010000100.1 GCA_021797365.1 Pseudomonadota bacterium
CGCGAAGACGGCGAAAGCGCCGGATGGCAGTGACCATTCAAACGAAGAGCCGCGCGAGGTTTCGCTCAGCCGCTAGGACGCAAACCGCTCACTATGCCGCACGGAGAATTCGGGCGGCATAGTGAGATATGTTTCACGCGGTCCTAAACCGGCCGCCTGAAACCGCCTCCAAAAACGGCAACACCGGCGACTCTCTACCCTGCCTCAACAAATGGTCGATACCCCGTCTTCATCCACACCCTTGTCCACAGATTTTGTGGATAGCGGGTGCGTGAGTCGGAATGGCTCTTCTTCTGCGCCCGCGGTAACCGCAGCCTAGTCGCAACCCATATCCTGCGCGACCTGGGTTATCCGCACGCCTATTCCGTAGCAGGCGGTATGCGAGCGTGGCAGAACGCGGGATTGCCAGTCGCATCTGTCGATGCGGGCGGAGGGGATGAAGTGTGACCTCTTGTGCCGCGCGAATTTTGGACAGGGCCTATAAGGCGATACCGAACTTTTTTGCCCGAACGGCATGGTCGGCCAGCAATTCTCAATGTGGCACTGACCATGGGCACCGAATGGCGTCCCGCAGGGCGGGAAGACGCCCAACATCCGGCACGGGTGCATCCAGACAGGCGCATTCCTGTCTCGTCGCCGGGTGTTTCGGGTTCCATGGCCTCACATTGAGAATTGCTGGTGGTCGGCCGAATGGCCGACCACCGCAGGGTGGTCTAGCGGGAATTCCACAGCCTGGAGCATAAAAGCGCTCGCAGGACAAGCTGGCTTGGCCCCCGTCTGACAAGCTAGCTTGACTTGGTGCCACTACGCACTAACAATATGCGCGTCAGCCTCCGAGCAATTTCCGGGCGAGCGAACCTGCCTTCGGGCAGTAGGCTTCAGCAACAGGGGCAATGACAAGCTCCGCTGGAGCCTTGATAGAAAAACCAGGCCGCCCGCGCGCTACAATCCAAGAGGGTTCCGCCACAAGCGGACTCCGCGCGCGTAAGCGGCCGCCTTTTTAGACCAACCCAATGCGGCGTTACGCCATTCTCATTGACGGTGGTTTCCTCAAAAAGAAGCTTGGCTCACAACGGTCCCCATTGGATGGCGTCCGCTTTGATGTCTTCCTAGAGACACTCAAAGCACAATCGGCACTATCGACACTTCTGCTCCACCGCATTTACTACTACGATGCTCCCCCGTTCGAGGAAAGCGTGGACAAGCCCCTGAACGGTGGCAAGACAAATTTCGGGACAACACCCTTGTCGCGCCAGAACAAGGCCTTGTTTGAGCGACTCAGAGAGACTCCCTTTGTGTCCCTTCGACTCGGAGAACTGGCGTTTCGCGGCTGGAAACTTACAAAACAGCGTCTCAGCGGAGCTTCCGGGTCCGATATAACCGTGCGCGCGGCCGACCTGAGACCTGACATCCAGCAAAAAGGTGTTGATATGCGCATTGGGCTGGACATAGCGTCGCTCACCCTCAAACGCCACGTGGACGTCATTGTCTTGGTCACGGGCGACAGCGACTTCATTCCCGCCATGAAGTTTGCTCGACGTGAAGGTGCTCAGCTATTTCTCGTACCCCTTGGGCACAGCATTAAATCGGGCTTGAAAGAACACGCCGACCTCATTTTGGACAAAATCCCCCTACCACAGCTCACCGCGCCGGAACCTACCAAAGGCAGTCTCGAGACCAACGAAGCTGGGCCGGAACCAGTCGAACCAATCTACCCTCAAGCCGTTAACGCAGGCGCCGAATGACAACGCGCAAGAGTGGACTTTTGCACCGCGCGTAGATGGTCCATCGTGCAGGTGGTGGGCTGCCGCAGGTGCCAGGCTTCGCGTCCATTACGCCTCGTCGGTTGCCGCCGAAACAAGAACCAGCCCCGGGCCCACATACGTCAGACTCGCGGGCACCCGTTACTGGAGGGAAAGGCACGCGCTGACCGAAGGCTCCAGTGGCCCCATCTGACGTGGGTCAACACTGCCCAGGATAAGGACGTGCCGGTCAGTTAGTTGGGGGTCACACCTCTGCCGGCGCCTCATGGGTCTTGAGTACAGTAATTTTGCGCACCATCCCCACAGGAATACGAAACAGACCGAGCCACTCACCGTTGTTCCGGTTGTACTGACGGGCAATTGCCACGAACTTGGCCGTTTTGTGCACGAGGAGCCCGTAGGCCTGGCCTTCTTGTTCCTCGTCATCGACCTGCTGGTCATTGACCCAGCCGGCGGCATGGTCGGCGTCGACCCGTGACACTTGGACGAGCGCATCACAACCGCGATCCGCGAAACGCAGCGTCCCCTGCCGATCCGGGAGCTGCACGCGCTGTGTCGCGCGCGCAATGAAACCTTGTACGAGCGCCTCACCGCATTGGCCGACAAGGGTCAGATCGTGCGCGGTCCCGAGGGCTGCCGGCTCGCCACCCAACCCTGATCATGCGGTCGTCGGCGCCCCGACCGTAACCCCCCCCCAGACGATCGCGTTCCGCTTCCTGTTCCGCTTCCCGTTCTCCCCTACGGCGTGCGGGAAGCGGAAAAGGAAGTGAACCTAGAATAGCTCGAAAATCAGCACCTCAAATATCGTGAGCGCCTCAGCGTGAGCTCGGAGGCTCCGTGCGCCTCGGAAGCAGCCTCTCTGTAAGGTGAGGCGGAACCGAAGGGCCTCAGACCGAGCCCAATGAGATTCCCGCATGTTTTTTGGGCGCTACCGAGGGGTACCGGGAAACCGGTGCTCCTCATTTGCCAGTGAAAGCGAAGGGCAAACGCCTCACCGTGCCAGAACGTATAGAGGTCTGAAAAGAGATACCGGTATCTGTTTCTGGAACCGGCAATCCCAAGCGGCGAGGCACAGGAGGAATGCGGACCATTTCTTGGTCGTCATCGGACCAAAGTCCGGTATTGTATGATTTGCGGGATAAACGCCGCATTTCATGGCGGACGCTTTACAGTGCGCCGTGATGGTTATAAGGTAAAGCTAGGACGTGCGAAAGCGCCGCAAACGGCTGCCGGTTTATTTCCTTGACGCTTTTAAGGAGATATTTAATGGATATGCTCGCAAAGGATGCCTCCCACATACGCCTTCGCTTCGAGAAGAACGAACTTGAAAAAATCAGCGATCCGATATTGGATCACGCCGAGGAGTTCACGAGCAGTACGCTCGATTTGGCCAATCTCTTGAAGGAACAAGGCTACCGGATACGCAACACATTTCGGCAACCACCCCACGCCTTTGGGAACTAAAGGAGAGCGCCATGCACGTGAAAAGCGAGGAAGCTCAAGCGGTCGTAATCGAACTGAGCGCAAGCGAGGCCGCACACATCGCGGCGGATCTCGATGGCAAGCTCGGCAAAGTTGGCAAAGAGGCCGAGGCGCTCATGACTTTACTGCGCGACAACGGATTTTTCCGCAAGCTCGCCGTTTCGCAGCGTACGGAGTGGGCAGGCCCTGACAAGTAAGGTTCTGGCCAAAGCGGTCGCGGGCGTTCGGGAAAGAGGATAGGTTTGTCTTGTGCGCGCGCAAACGTGGATGGCAGCAGACCGGATAGGACGATCGAGCGAAACAGAACAAGGATGCGCTCCCGGTCTTGACTCTCGCCGCGCTCGGCATAAGGGTTCTGGGGGACATCGGCAGGCGCCTGCTTTACCCGTCGAGCACCTGCCCGTCCGGACTCCCGCTGTCGACGACCACCCCAACCGGCATCCTCTCGCTCATCTTCTGGCCGCCGGCGCCGGTCGTCATCAAGTACGCGGGCATCGTGATGCGCGCCGACCGGCACAGCGAATATGGGATTATGGTCATCACGGCGCTGGCCTCGCGCATAGCTCTCGATTCGCAGCGCGCGCCGCCCGGTTCTAGGTATTCAGGTCAGGCAGCCGTTTTGGCGAGCGCACCCCGGAGCTACCGGCAATCGCCGCCGGGATCCTCTCGGCCGGCCGCGAATCGCCCCAGCACGTCCTCATATTCTGACCACAAGGCCGCTCCGCGAACGACAATCGCTTTTCGGTGGGCGGGATGCTGTCGGCATTGGCGTCGATGAAGGCACGACAGGCATTGAAACACGTTTCCACATCCCGCGGCGGATCCTCGCCGAACTCGTCGGCAATCTTGCGCGCATAACTCAGCATCTTGTCAGTCGGGGTGCTGCGCTGCGGCGGGTTTGCGCCCCCTCCCCAGCTGTGGGCAATGCCCTGCTCGTTGGAACGGGCCGGGGTCCAGGTGTTGCCGGCATTGCGGTTGGTGGCGGCCCCATGCCACAGGCTTGTGCCAAAGCGGCTTGCCGATCAGACCTATCCCAAGCGTGTGGGCGCGACCGCCTCGGAGCGCAGGTATCGGCGCAGGCGCTTGACCAAGGCAGCGAGCGGGCCCCGCGTGTCCGACGTGAGCCCCTTCCTGCCTGCGGTCTTGAAGGCGCCCCTCGAACCGGCCGCCGTCGACATCGTGCGCGTATCGGCACAAAACGGGCATGTCGACAATTCGCGCATCGCGCCGGCCTCGACGCCTGTCCAAAATGCGAGGACCTGTGACGCGCCGCGACCTCGGAATGCGAGTACCGAGCAGCCCGCATACCTCCTACCCACTCGCTTCAGTCAACACTGGGCCATTGTCCCATGCGCACAATGCCATACACCCCGGAACCGACCGGCATGACACACCGGATCTCCCGCAGGAGGGCGGCTTTGCCGGCGATACGCTCGTGGCGCTTTCGCGGTAAACGCAAACCCCGATGACCCAGGGAAAGTCGTGGGCCATCATTCGGCCAGGCCATCTGCGGTTGACACCCATCAACGACCGGGCGCGGGTCTTGCGCTATTCATGGAGGAGAACAGCGCAGTCATAGTCAAGAACAAAAGAGGCCCAGCCTCCGGCACAAGGCATGAAGGGGGCGCAGGTCTCTCGGGGGTGATAATGGCGACATCTGACATTGAGGGCGGCTCGCGCCTTCAGCGTGACCGCTCCTGCCGACAAGACCGTTTAGGCCGCAAGCAAAAGCGGTGTATGCAACACGGGTGGCATACCTTGCGATACGGACCGGACCCACATTGCAAAAGAGCCGGGCTGGCAGTAGCCGGGCTCTGTCTTTTCACAGGCATGGCGACCTGCGCGGCCGCCCTCCATTCGAGACACTCCCTGGGGCCGCCCCTCCTCCAGCAGGCGGCGCACGGCGACCGGCAGGCGCTTCAACGCATCCGCCATGCCGCCGCCCAAGGGAACGCCCAGGCCGAGACCGATCTTGGTATCCTCTATGCGCACGGTGACGGTGTGCCGCAGAACTATACGCGGGCCTTCTCCTGGTACAGGAAAGCCGCCGCCCAGGGTAACGCCACGGCCCGCCATGATCTGGCGGCATTGCGGCGACGACTGCGTCGAGAAATGTATCGGTAAATGGCCCCGCGCATGATGCGGGCGGCCGCGCTCCCCTAATAATCGTTCTTATATCCCGGTGACCCATGTTGCCAGACTTTCGTCTATTCACTCCCCAGGCGCTGGTGGTGATGCGACCGACGTCGGAGACCCGGCGCGAATATTCGTAAAAAGGAACCAGGCGACAATCAGTCCGCCAAGGCCAATGGCGAGTACCGCCGCATATCCGAAGTGCGCCACAAGCGGACCACCCGCGAAGGTACCCGCCACGGTGGCCAGGGCCGTCGCGGCATTGAAAAGACCGATTGCCGCACCCTCGCTGGTCGGAGTCAGCTGACCGGTAAGGACCGTACCACTTACACTCAGGGCCGGCCAGGCAATCACAATGATGCCAAAGCCGATGAGGGCGGGTGCCGACTGGGCGGCGCCTGGGATCAGCATCAGCGCCCACAGTAGCCCAAAACCCGACGCCCGCGCCAATAGCGACAAACGATAGACGCGCATGGCCCCATAACGACTGCACCAACGGCTGGCGACGATATAAAGCCCGATGGCCGCTGCCGCCACGATGGCATAGGACAGGGCCGTGACCGCAGGCCGAATGGCAAAAACGTGGCGCAAAAGAAGCGGGAAATACGCAAAGAATGCCGCCACCGCAAACGATAGCGTCGCCCACGACAATAGAAAACGCCCGAAGCGGCTCTGTATCAAGGTGTGCATTTCCTTGAGATGCGTAATGATTGGTATATGCATATGGTGGAGGACATTGCCACCAGAAAGCTCACTGTGCCCGAAGGCCGCCAGCGCCCTCCAGTCGAGGTGACGCGATCCTGGGCGCGGCGTACGGGGCGTGCGCGAGACCGGCAGGTGATAGGCCCCAAGGATCGCCGCCGCCAGCATGAGGATAGCGGCGATCTGGATACCCAGCGTCGGATCATGAGTCCACAGGCCAGCCAGCAATAAACCCGCCACGACGCCCGCACCATTGAAGCTCTGCAGCCAGCCCAGACGCGGCTCCCACTCGTCGCGCGGCGCAAAATCGAGCACGAAAAGACTGGCGACAGTGCTGGCCGCACCGGTACCAATACCCACGATCAACGCCGCCAGCACCCAGAACGGGGGCGCAAGCGGCAAAGACAGGCCCACGAGGCCCATTGCCGCCACTGCGAATCCCCCTAGAAAGATGGGCCGGTAATCCTGGCTGCGTTCGGCGAGCAATCCCCATGCCGGAGACAGGAGCAGCCCCGCGTTGTAGGCACCGATCACGTAGGCGACGAGTCGACTGTCGTGGGTGATGGCGACAATGGCAAGCGGCACCATGATCGCAAAGAGCCCGGCCATGGCGGCCCCAAGCAGGAGATAAGACCCATACCAGATCGCCATAAACGGCCGCGGCGTTTTCCATGCGCGCCGCAGGACACCCAATGGATGGTGATCACCCGAAGACGGAGGCAAGGAGCTCATCGTTCGTTAGAGATACAAGGGACGGCGCGGTTCCCGCCTGCACAAACGCGTCCCGTCACGAGCGACACCATATGGTGCCAGCATTGATCCAAGCGCCCCGGAACACGACTCGGGCTCTAGCACTGGATCGCACGACCGGACACTTTCGCCCCGGGGAAACACGCGAAACGCGACACGACGAGGCCCGCGTTGAGATTGGGATCGGGCCGACGCGCGGCTTGCGATCGCCGGATCGGGTCATGCGCCCTCCACCCGACATGCGCCGGCAAATGACGTCCCAATATCGGGGGGGGCGGGTCGCGGTTTTGACGGTCACACAGCATGACCGCCGGCGTGCGTCCAGACTTGGGCGCGCCTTCGCGTGATGATTGCGCACCCCAAGTCTCCATTTTGAAGACCGGCAAGACCTGCTCGGGCATCGGTCCGGGCGCATCACCGCGCATTACTCGGCGGCCGAGCTTGCGAACCTCATCGCGGCTGCCGACGGTGTGCGGCGATATGTCCCGCAAAAGTCCCGCGCTAGTTTTGCTGAAACAACAGGTAGTGTAGGTGAGCCACTCTAACTTACGGACTTTACTGAGGAATTTGGCGCGCCCGGAGAGATTCGAACTCCCGACCACCTGGTTCGTAGCCAGGTACTCTATCCAACTGAGCTACGGGCGCGTTTTGTAACGACCGACTTTTCTAACGGATTGCTCCGTCTCTTGCTACTCTTCCCGGCCTTGGGTGCCAGGAAGTGGAGTATTTCTCAAGGCCCGCCGGCGCCGATCGACGGCTCCCGCTGCCCCCACATCCCCCGCGATCTCCCTGTGTCTTCTTACGACGGAAGGCGCCGCATTATAAAGCGCCCCGAGACTTCACGCCACCCCTTACTTGACCGGAAGGCGAGGCCTACCGCATCGCATCATGCCGCACAGCGGCGCGTGACGAGAAACGGCAGGTGCCTGAGACCTGGGTCGGCCCGTCGCGCGGGCCCTGCTCTCTAATGATGGCGGAGAGAGAGGGATTCGAACCCTCGATGGAGTTTTTGACCCCATACTCCCTTAGCAGGGGAGCGCCTTCGACCGGCTCGGCCATCTCTCCTAAAAGAGCGCACAGCATACCTTGTGCGGGCGTTTCAGGAAAGGGTGGGGGTGCGCGGGGATTCAGTCCTTGGGAACCTCCTCCTCGACA
>JAJZZU010000101.1 GCA_021797365.1 Pseudomonadota bacterium
CTCCTTGCGGCCGACCCACTCGGCGATCCACGCATCGGCCCGTTGCACGGGGACGTAGAGCCCACCACGCCAGAGCGACACGGAGGGGAAGTACCTGGGCGCCACCTCCTCGGATACCGCGTCTTTAACTTCCTTCTTATCGTGTGCGTAGGCCCGCGCGAGGGCTAAGCAGGAGTCGAAGCTGTGCGTGATCTTCTCCTCCGGCGGCAAGTGGGCCGCGCGGACCGCGGCGAGCATGCGCTCGGCGAGGATCTCGATGTGGTAGTGCGTGACGACCACCGAGGCGCTGGGGTGCCCTTCGAGCTCGGCGCGCTCCACTAGGGGCCAGGCACGATCGCGGTCGCGATAGGTGATGCTGAGGCGGTGCCAGCGGGCGGCGTCCTCCAGCGGCCAGCGGTGGGGGATGAACGCGCGGTCCACAATATACGGCGGGTGTCGGCGAGAGGCTGTGACATGCGCGCGGAGGAACACGGCCGTGGCGGTGTGCGTGGGCGAGATGCTCGTGACGCCGGTCAGACGGCTGCGGATCGCCGGGATGCGGCCTTCCATAATGCCCCACTCGATGCGCTTGAGCACCTCGGCGCGCTGATCCCGGTCGAAGGGCTCATACCACCATGCGAGACGCCAGGTGGGCACCCAGATCATGCCGGGGGCCCGGACCTCTTGCTGAAACCGCGTCTGCGTGGCGGCCCGCCGGCCATCACCCTTCTCGGGGGTGACGTATATATAAGGTATAGGCGGATAGGGGAGGCGGAGCTTCTTGGTCATCACGGTGAAGAGGTAGGCGCGCATCTCGTACCCATCCACGCGCTTGCCCTGCGTGTAACGGAAGGGTGTGGGGCTCCGTGGAAGGGTTTGTGAGAGCGCGGGGCGGGTGCCCATCACAGGGCGCGGCGCGCGCAGGGGTGTCAGGTCCTTATAGAGGCGCGTTTTGGTGGGAAGGAAAGACCCAAAAGTTGACTGCGAGGTGGCGCTAGAAAAGCGCTCTAACCACTCGTTGGGGGTCAGAAGATGGGAAAGGGGGGTAACGCGGAGCAAATCGGGTAGGGATTCCACGGCTTGGTTTAGCGCGTGGAGCGTGGAACGAGAAGGCTCGTTAGGGGGGACGGCCATGTTATCTCTCCTTTTAGTCGGGGTGACGGGTGTTAAGTTCTTGTTTTCCCTAGTGTTCCGTTTATAGTACCGGGCGGCTAAGGGGTAATGTATGGATAATCCTAATGGTTTGGGGGTGATGTGTCAATAGATGGCTTGGTTGGAGTCGGTCAGAGAGGGGGTAAAAAGGGGAAATGAGTAAGAAAAACAAGGACCGTAAGCATGAGGGTGGCTTTATACAAGCGGAAAACGGCGCCGCACAAGGGTTTGCGACCGGAGGGCCGGGGGAACGGCGGGGGTGGAGGGAGGTATCCAGGGTACAAAGGATGCCGCTTTTTCGGGTTATCTATTCTAACTGACCCTGATTTTTAAGGGCGTAGGGGTGTGGGACAACGGGGCGTTTCCATCAGTTTAAACCTTTTTTGACTATAAACGGCCTCTCCGCCCATTCTTTCAACCCCCATTTTGAGAGAAAAAAGGCGCGGAAAACGGCCAAATGATGTCTGATTTCAGATATGGTTGACAGTGAAAATAGTAAAAACGCTGAAAAGGTGGACGGGAAGGGGTAGTGAATGGAGCGGGGAGAGGGCCGGAAGTACGCGGAAATACAGGCGGCGTGTCCCAGGCGGGCGAGAAAGAAGCCAGGGGGTTTATAACATTTCAAAAGCAGGGGGGCGGGGGCGTTTTGAGCAGGTCGTCTTGAAAATGAGGAATAATAACTAGTTAAAGGCCCCCTGTTTCCCGATGCCTACTATGTATCCACGGGAGCCAAAATATCCCCACCTCTCACTACTTATTATTCCTCTTTTCTGGGAAGAGAGAGAGGGTGTTGGTGGAAATAGTTAGGAGGCTAATAGTCCGTGTTAGGACTATTAGGAAGCTAATAGTTTCCTAATTATTAGCATGCTAACTAATTGTTGGCGGGGGTTAGGTTTGCTGCTGCATGGGAGCCTGGCGGGCGGCGCGCTTGTGCCCGCCGATAGCTGTGGTATGCTTCGGATAGGGTTGGCCTTTTAAGGAGCGGAACCAGTGGATAAAGTGGTGGATAAACCGAAGCTTGTGTACGGCGCGACGAACATCTCGCTGGGGTGGTTGGAAGGCGCCTTTGTGTTGGCGGCTGATTTCGAGGGCGGCACGGTGGTGCTCAATCTGACCGATCTCAAGTTACGCCAGAGCCTGTCCGAGGCGATTGTGGCGGCCCCAGCGTTACTTTTGTCGGGGGTGGGGGGTGAGGAAACAGCCTCTGCCTCGGCAGACGAGGCGGTGGCCGATTAAATCTTCAGGGGGTGGGGGTGAGTAGCGATTCCCATGAGATCGTGGCTCCTAAGGCCTCTGAGAGGCGTACATCGCTGGTGCGTCCTGAAGACCTCACCCTCTCAGAACTGGAAGACCGCGTGCGGCGCTTGGCGAGTTCCGGGCTCCCCGAGCATAAGGTCGCGTTATCGCTAGGATTCGACTCGGCGCGCGCCTTGATGCGCGTCCCGACATTAGCGCGTGCTTATGCAGAAGAACAGACGATGCGGCTGGCCAAAGTGGGGAGGGCCATTTTGCAATCCGCCGAAGATGGGGATGTGGCGGCGCAGAAGTTCATCCTGGAGAAGGAGGGCGGTTGGGATCAGCGCGACCAGCCGCCGTCGCGCATCGAACTGGCTGAAGAACAGGCTAAGCTCATGGAAAATATGCCGCCGGAACAGGTCTTGGCACAGCTCCAGGCCGCGGCTATGGCGGAATACAGTCTGGCGCCCCCCGGATCCGAAGCGGCCGCCGCCGCCTGGAGTCGCGCCTTGTCTGCGACCGCGGCCCGTGAGCAATTGCGCGGCACGCCGTCCACCGATCCCCTGCAAGCCGACTTTAGCGCGGCGCGTGCTAACGCCGAGTATGCGCGGCTCCGGAGCTCCTACGCCCACCTGCCTGATGACGAACTACCCCCCGAGGTGCAAGAGCACCTCCAGTGGTTAAAAGCCCGGACCGTGCCGCCATGAGCCCGAAAAACGAATTAAAAATCAATGGGGTGGGGGGTCTATGAGTCGCTTACGTCCCCGTCCCCGCCGCCCGCGGATCTCCAGCGATGCGTTGACGCGTACCATCGCCGGCCAGGCGGGCCAGTCCCTCGATGCCACCCGCGCCGTTCTCGATGCGCTGTCCGCCGTGGTCCATATCACCGCGCGCGCCCCGGAACGTCCGCTTGTCGAGGTGCCCGGCTTCGGCCTCTTCTACCTTTCTGAGCGCCGCGCGAACCCCTACACCTGCCCCTGGACTGGAGAGCGGGGCATTGTCCCGCCGTCTGAACGGTTGGTGCTCCGGAGCGTCACCCGGAAGAAAGGGAGGTAGGGGCCACTAAACGCCGGGGGCGAATGGCCGCAAAGACGCCGAAACGCAATTAAATAAGCATACCCCCATCCTTCCATGACTGCGCCCTATTGCTTTTCTAGTGTTATGGAAGGATCAATAGGATCGGTCGGGCGCGTCTCGGCGCGCGTCTCGCTCCGGCGGTCTGCCAGGCGTTTTATAAGCCCGTGATGGTCGAGTTCTTGCTGCAAGGTCTCGACATAGGCCGAGAGTCGGGCGATCTCCTCCAAGAGGGCCAGGGCCTGCACAGCGGTCAAGGGTTCGCCAGTCAAGGCCGCGGTGCGTAGCGCGGCCAGGTCGCCGCGTGACAGATAGGTGGGCATAGGTCTCCTCCTCCGGCTAGCGCCGGCAGGGATAAGGGGCCCTTGCGGGCCCGAAAAACGAATTAAAAATCAATGGGGTGAGGGGCCTCTTAGCCCCGCCACGCGCCGTTTCTTATTCCAGCGCCCACAGGCCCCCAGTCGGGTACGGCACGCGCGTAAGGAGCCCTTCAGGCCGTCCCAGGCGGACGGCAAGCGTTCGCGCGGCCGCCTCGTGGGGATCCCCTGCGTCCGGATCCCAGCGAACCGACACGCGCCGGCCCGTGTTCGCAATGGCGCGCACGCGCGGGCCGAAAACGCTAGAAACTAACCGCGTTTGAATGACTATCATAGTATGCCTTCCTTTGGGCCCGTGCGGGCCCCGTTAGACCTCGAAACTAACCGAAACAAGGAAGCCGCTGGCATCCACTTGCACGCCTTCGGGTACTTCGTCTAAGCGGATATACCCGCTTGATCCGAACCGCTCACGCTTCAAACGGGCGAGCATGGCCGGGAATAGGTCCGAATTGGCATAGGCGCCATACTTCGCGTGTATCCGGAAGGCGTGCATATCGCAGTGGGCGCGTTTGAGCTCTGGGATCTTTACCCGTTGATACCTGGGCGCGTCCTCGCCCGCGTAATGGACGTCTTCCGCCTTCGCCTTGAATTGAATGCGTGCCATTATTTCCCCTCCTTCGGACCTTCGCCCGTCTCTATTTCTTCATCTCTTCCCGTATGCCATACTTGATACCTGCTAGGGTATCGGCCGCGATAAAACGGCCGTTAACATAAGCCGTCCACGGCAAGCGGTACCCGACGGCGCGCGCGTAACTGATCACGGCGCCAAAATAGAAACGCGATGCTTTTATGGTCATATCTTCCCTTCCTTTGGGCCAGCGCGGGCCCCGTCTAGTCCATCAATCGCGCGGGATCTTTATCCTTTGCTACGGCCGCGCGCTTAGCGTCCGTCAAGGTCGGATATTTCCCGATGTTGTCTTGATTCAAGGCCCATTCCACACAAAAAAACGGCTCTTGATCTAGCTTTTCAATCAGTACAGCACCCGCATCGACGAATGTCCCATACTCGGTAGTAAACCCCGCGCCTGTCACGTTGCGCGCCTCAAACGTGGTCATAAGCGCGAATCGTTCGCGCGTCCATTTAGTTAGTGCCATTATTTCCCTTCCTTCATGCCTTCGCCCAGGTATTCATAGTCGACTAGCATACAGATCAGCCCCTTCCAGCGGCCGACGTACTCTTCTCCGCAGGATACGGGCGACCCATGGCGCGCCTTAAACGCGTGTGCCTCGGCCGCTTCGCTTTCGTCTAGGCCGGAATAATCATTATTAATAAGGGCGCTCGCGATGTGTGCGGGTCCGCTTAAGGTGTAGTGGTTCATGCCTTCCCTTCCTTTGGGCCTTCGCCCTTGCTGGCTGTTAATCGTTCAGACAATCCCCATTAGATCCGCTTGCGCAGACCTAATAGGGAAGGCCTAGGCTTTCCATTGTCCCGTTTTCCGCATATGGTCGCGGAAGTCGTAAAAATCCTTAGCGGTATCGTTGCCGTTGCCGTGACAATACCAGCAACGGAGTAGCGGATTTTCTGCGGCCGTCCTGGGGTCTTTGTTGGGCGTTGTGCCTTCGCCTTTACAGTATGGGCATATGCTCATGATCTCTTTCCCTCACTAGTGAACACTTCCCGCTAGGCCCTATAGCAGGGCCTAACAAGAAAGGCCCTAGTCGCTAATCAAAATACCGCGATTGAATACCACGGCCGAAGGTCGCGCGGGCCCGCTTGCGCACCGTATCCGCTTCGCCCGGTCCCGCGTCTTCCGCCCAAAACGTCCACAAGGCATTAGCAAGGGCCCGCGCGACGGCCGCGCGAAACTCAATGCAATAATACTGCCCCGCCGTGTAACTGAGGCGGTTGCCGTCTAGGCTCAAGCGGTTGCCGCTCTGGAGCTCTTTTAGCAGATAGTCTGCGGGCATGGTGTCGGGTATGGCGGCCGCTATCGCCCGCGCGTCGTTTAACTGCCTAGTCGCTCTGCGCACGTCCGCGCGATAGGCCGCGATATCGCCATAATCGGCGAATTTAAAGCCGGGCCGTTGCCGGGCAAAGGCGAGTAAAGCCGCTTTGATGTCTTTGGTTTCCATGGTCTAACCCTCCCCATCATCATATAAGGCCCGCAGAGAGTCTACGCACGCTTTCTTATGCGTAAAGGGCCCGTTCCAGTCGGTGGCGTCCGTGTATCCGTTAGCGGACAGCCTACCCGCCCATCCCTTGACTAACTCCACTGAGCAAAAGCCGTCCTTTCCGTAGTCGAATATCGCTTGATCAATGCTAAAATCTGGGAATGGGTAGAGGGTAATGCCGTTGCTGCCGTCAATTACGACCCATTGCCCTTTGACAATCTCTGGTTGCATGAATGACATGGTTTTTTCTCCTATTCAGTGTACCTAGTATACCGAAGGCGCAACAAACTGTCTATACTATTTTAGTCGCCGATTACCACGTCATAAATATGGCCCGCGCGCTTGCGAAGGGCGAGGCCGCAGGCCTGGCATGCGTTTTCCGCATCGGCTAGCGATGGGAATAAGTTTCGGTTATCAATACTGCAAGGGTTCCCGAAGGCCAAGGCCAGCCAGGCCGCATGAATGCGGGAATAGACCAATTGCAGGGCGGATGCTTCGCGCTTAGGCATTAGAGGGTCTCCGAAAAGAGTTTAATGACGATATCGCCTGTATACCCGCTTGCCGTGTGTACTTCGTACTGCGCCCATAGGGCCCCATCGGCCTTAAAGTGAGCCACGCGGACAAAACGCAGTATATGGCGCGTATAGGCTTTCATTAGAGCACCCCCATGCGACAGAGGATAGGACGGATACCGAACGCGTACCCGAAGAAAGTACCGAGAGAGATGGCGGAAAGGAGGAGGATCATGATTGGTTCGCCTTGTGTTGTTGTCTATGGTGTAAATATAGCAAGCGAACGGCCGCGCGTCAACATAAAAGAGAAAAAAAGGCTAACTATTTTAGTTGATACATCGGCAAGGGAAGGGAAGGGCGCGCCTGGCGTCTCATAACCTACGGACCTACGGACATACAAAGCCGCGCGCGCTATAGTATGTAAGCGCTTATCTACTATGGGATAGGCAATAGATAAGGCGCTGCAGGCAGTGTGCGCGCCCTTTGTTGCTATCGATAGCGGGTGCCGGCGGGGGGGTGGGGGCGGCCGCGGGAAGGGCTCATAGGGCGGGTTTACCCTCGCGCTAAATTCTCACTCATTTTTATTATTTTTCAGAATTAGACAACAACGCTTCAACCCTCTCCCATCTCCCCGAGGCCCCACAGCACATCCATCACCGAGACGTCCAGGCACTCGAAGCGACACCCCCGCCCATTGAGCGCATAGCACGGCGAGCACCGCGTCTCCCGTCCCAAACCGATGACGTGCCCGTGGGCCATCCACTCATCCATCGGCACGAGTCCTCCGATAATCTCCACCACCGGCACTCCGGCCTCCGCCACCAGATGAGTCGGACCCGTATCATGCCCCACATAGACCCGGCACTCCTGGCGCACCGTCTCCCCGAAGTCCTCTAACGCCGCCGTGGTCTCGTCGTACCACTTGAACGGCACCCCATGGGCTGTCAACCACTGGGCCAGTTCGTCCCATCGCTCCGCAGGCCATTGTTTCGCACGCGCCGAGGCTGTACGGTTAAGACCCACTAACTTTCCCTCCGCCGTCCGGGGTCCGATGACCGGAATACGCTCGACCAAGAGGCGCAGTTGATCCTTATGAGGCATCGCCTTCTGAAGTCCCGCGGGCAGACTCCAGGTCCACCCCTCCCCGTAGGCCGCCTTATAGGTCGCGTCGATCGCCTGAAGCACCACACGCGCCTCCCCGGCTATCCGGAGGTCCACCGCGAGGTCGAAATGCCCTGCGGCGGCGACCCGCTCCCGGTCCGGCCCATTGAACCCGTGGACCCGCGAGGCGGAGCCGCCGAAGGTCCAGAAGTCCACCGCCACGGTGGCAAAGCCCCACGTCCGGAAAAGGCTCTCAGCCCACGAGGCGCAGAACACCGTGAACGTCGCCTGCGGCAGACGCTCCTGCAAGCGGGCGATCGCCTCTCGGCTCATGGCGATGTCCCCGATGTGATCGAGCTTCACGAGCGCCACCCGGTAGGCCTTGTCTCGTTCGAGCACCGTGCGGCGGTGGACCCGTATCCCAGTGGGGGCCGGGGC
>JAJZZU010000102.1 GCA_021797365.1 Pseudomonadota bacterium
CCAGAAGTACCAGCGGGCCTTGGCTGCCGAACTCCTGTGCCCCATAGAGGCCTTGAAGGCCTACCTGAACGGCAACACCTCGCCTGCGGGCGTCGATCTCGCAGCCCGGGATTTCGGAGTCCCGATCGAGATCGTGGAGGCGGTGCTTTCCTATAACGGCATCTTGTCCTCGCGGGTCCGGTTCGGGGAACCCAAGACCGGCTTTCCCTACTATCAGGGCCGCTTCGCCTCCGAGTTTGCCTGGCTTCCCGGGGGCAAGGGGGTCTCTACGATCAAATGAAGGACCGCCCTGCATCCGTGCGGTCGTCCGTCCACGGTCGGCGCGAGGGGTGGGGATGTGATCGTGCAGGCGCCCGATGGCGGTGGTCGTCCGGCGTGTAACCTTTCGGATGTCTTCGGCGTCTGAACACAAGATTAATCGGCTTGGCGGGGTGTAGGCCGGCCACCGCATGATCGGGGTGCCTTGGCGAGCGCGTTTGTTGCCAAGGCGGTCTTAGGCTTGACGACGACAGAGGCGCTGATCGAACGGCTCAAAACGGACCGGGCATTGCGGTGGATCTGCGGCTTATCCGTGTGGAAGCGGGTCCCTGACACTCCCGGCAGAACGTGAGGATCAGCGCCTCGAAGAGGAGCGTGAAGCCGGCAAGCTTACCGGCCCATGGGGGTTCGACTTGGCGCGCGGCCCTGTCAGAACACTGCTGTACGCTGAGGCGGGGTGGTTATAGACAAGGTTTTTGCTTGACGTTGATATGACGTCATTATAAATTCTGGTAACCTGTGGTTTAACGCACATGGGAGCCCCCTTAGCGCTGCGGGTTGTTAAGCACATTTTTGTGTATGGGCTGGAGGCCCGCCATACCCCAGTATGATCGTGACCCGTACACCGTTTAGAATCTCGTTTTTTGGCGGGGGAACGGATTATCCCACCTGGTTCCGGGAACATGGCGGCGTCGTTCTTGCGACCACGATCGACAAATACTGCTACATCAGTTGTCGGCGGCTACCACCGTTTTTCCCGCACAAGCACCGGATCGTCTACTCGGCGATCGAGAATGTTTCCTTCATTGAGGAGATTCAACACCCGGCTGTACGGGCGGTTCTGAGCTGGACTGAAGTAACGGAAGGCTTGGAGATCCATCATGACGGGGATCTGCCGGCGCGTTCGGGCTTGGGGTCAAGTTCTTCGTTTACGGTGGGACTTTTGCATGCGCTGAGTGCACTACGGGGTAGGTATGCGTCTAAGGAGGAGCTTGCTCGGAACGCGATCCATATCGAGCAAGATATTCTCAAGGAGAACGTCGGCTCGCAGGACCAGATTTCTGCCGCTTATGGCGGCTTCAATCGCATCGAGTTCAGTCGGAGCGGATCATTCACAGTGTCGCCGGTTCTGGTGCCGGCAGAGCGGCTCACGGAACTGCAAACCCATCTTCTCTTGTTTTTTACCGGTTTTTCCCGCATCGCATCCGAAGTGGCCGCATCCAAGATCAGCAACATGAAGAACCGGGAAAAGGAACTATGCCGTATGCATGATATGGTCCAAGAGGGTATCGATATCCTCCAGGATGTCAACACGCCAATCGACGAATTCGGCGAGTTGTTGCACCAGCATTGGCAATATAAGCGATCCCTTTCAGACGCGGTGAGTAACAGCGATATTGACGCGATTTACGCTGAGGCAATGGCCGGCGGCGCCGATGGCGGCAAGCTCCTTGGGGCAGGCGGAGGTGGCTTTATGTTAATCTGTGCGCGGCCGGAACGGCATCAAGATATTCGGTCACGCCTGCGCAGGCTTATCCACGTTCCATTCAAATTCGAAGATTCTGGGAGCAAAGTCGTTTTGTACCAGCCAAATGGCCTCTAAGTGATGGTCGCAGCGTGTGGAATTTACGTCGCCGGCCATAACGGCTTGATTGGCTCAGCCGTCGTGAGGCGCTTGTCCGGTGCAGGACTCGGGCCACTCGTGACCGCGGACCGTCGGTCGCTTGATCTTGCGGATCACTTGGCTGTTCAGGCATTTTTCGCGGCGAACCGGCCGGACTACGTGGTACTGGCAGCCGGAAAGGTGGGCGGGATAGTCGAAAATCAGGCCCACCCGGCCGATTTCATGAATCAGAATTTGGCTATCCAATTGAACGTTTTCGCGGCCGCTCACCAATATGGGGTCAAAAAACTATTATTTTTTGGTTCCTCTTGCATGTACCCGCGGGAGTGTAGCCAGCCGATGCCCGAGACGCATCTTCTGGCCGGTAAACCCGAACCGACAAGTGCGGCGTATGCCGTTTCGAAACTGGCCGGCATCCAGATGTGCCTTGCCTACAACCAGCAGTATGGCAGCAAGCGCTTTATTCCGTTGATACCCAATAGTGTCTATGGCCCGAACGATAATTTCGACCCGAAGACGGGTCACGTGCTCTCGGCGCTTATTCATCGCCTCCATGAGGCAAAAATGCAGAAAAAGGCGAGCGTTCTATTGTGGGGCACAGGGTTGCCGCGCCGCGAATTTGTGCATGCTGATGACGTGGCGGACGCCTGCCTATTTTTATTAACGCATGACGTCGCCGACCTTGAGCTGCCGCTGAATATCGGCATCGGGGTAGATTATTCAATCCGCGAGCTGGCAGAGGCGATCGCGGGTATCGTAGGCTACCGGGGCCGGCTCGAATGGGATACGAGCAAACCGGATGGGGCCCCACGCAAGTTACTGGATAGCTCAAGGATTTACGGTTATGGCTGGACACCATCGGTCCCGCTTGATAAGGGGCTGAAGGAAACTTATGCGTGGTACCTGACACACGTGCCCAGCGCGGTCGCTTAGAGGGAGAGGGGGTAAGAGCTTGCTACTCAGTTCGGAAGACTTGCGGACAAAGGCCCACTGGGTGTGGCGAGAAACCTTAAGGGTGCATAGGCACGCCCCGGAAACGCGGCTTGCGTCTTCGCTTTCACCTATTGAGATATTTGTCGCTCTTTACTACGGCGGTGTCCTGCGCTTTGATGCGCAAGAGCCCCTGTCCGAGCTGCGGGACCGCTGTATAGTAAGTAAGGGACATGGTTCGGTGTGCTTGTACCCCATTCTGGCGGATCTCGGTTTTTACGCGAAGGAGGAGCTCGGGAGGGTCTGCAAATCCGGGGGATTCCTTGGCGGCATCCCGGACCCCGTGATCCCAGGCTACGAGACGGTGAACGGCTCGCTCGGTCATGGTCTTGGGGTCGCCACCGGGGTCGCGCTCGCCCTCAAGCGCAAGGCCAGCGACCGAAACGTATACGTTGTCCTAGGGGATGGGGAGCTGCATGAAGGTGCCGTATGGGAGGCCATCATGTTTGCCTCGCAGCATCGCCTCGATAATCTCAACCTCATCGTCGATGATAACCGGGTAAGCATGCTGGGCCATACTGACAACATTATTTCCAATCAGCGACTCTCAGAACGCCTGGGGGCGTTCGGTTGGGAGGTGCACGAAGTGGACGGACATGACGTCGAGGCCGTACAAGGGATACTTCAGGCTATGACAGTAACCCAAAATGGTAAGCCTAAGGGCTTGATAGCGAGGACTCTGAAAGGCCACGGCGTGCCTGGGCTTGAGGATCAGGACCTTGCGCATATCATGAACCCGAAGCCCGAATTATTGGACAGCCTCTTAGGGCAAGACGAATGACGGCGAAGCCGCGCGCGATGCGAGACGCGCTTCTTGACAATATCTGGCGCACGATGGCGCAGGATGACCGCATCTTTTTTCTGAGTGCGGATTTCGGTTCGCCCGTGCTCGACAAGATCCGACGCGACTTCCCGGAGCGATTCGTCAATGTCGGGATTGCGGAGCAGAACCTGATAAATGTTTCGGCGGGGCTTGCGCTTGAGGGTTATAAGGTCTTTGCCTACGCTATTGCCCCGTTTATTACGATGCGCTGTTGCGAACAGATCCGGGTCAACTTGGCGCTCTTATCCGAAGTCAGACAGATGAACGTCAACTTGATCGGTGTCGGAGCAGGCTATAGCTACGTGGTTTCGGGGCCAACCCATCAGTGCTATGAAGACCTCACGATTATGCGCGCCTTCCCCAACATGGCCGTGCTTTCGCCCGCAGACCACGTGACCGCCGAGCAACTGTTGGACCGCTGTCTTTCCCAGTCCGGGCCCAAATATCTGCGGTTGGACGCGCAGGTGCTTCCGGCTATTTATGGCGATGTGGCTATCGATAAGGACGCAGGCTTCCATGTGCACGGCGCAGCGTCCCCTGCAGTCTATCTCCTGGCGACCGGATATATGGTCCACACGGCCCTTGCGGTTGCGGCAACACTGAGGTCTGAAGGCATCACGGTGTCTGTTGTGGATCTTTTCGACCTCACTGGCTTTGATCGCGATCGTCTCGCCTCTTTGCTCTCATCCTCACGCGGCATAGTGACGATGGAGGAGGGTTTTGTCGGGCGTGGCGGACTTGACAGTCTCGTGTTTGATTATCTGAACGCGCGACAATACGAAGGTTCGATCCTGAACATCGGGGTCGAGGCCAGATACCGCTTTGATCTTGGGACGCGGGCGGAGCTACACGAGCAGGTCGGTATCGGGGTAGAGGTCGTCACAAAACGGACGCGGGAATTCGCTCTTCGGCTCGCGTTTGCGCAAATTCCAGTCGGGCGTTCGGGACGGCGGCCGACTTCGACCCCTGCATAGCAAAGCGGGGCGTCTTTAATCGAACACTGTTGGTGCGGGAGCCATGCGAAAACTGGACGTACTTTTTATAAACCCGGACTCCTCAGCGAAGGCGTACCAGGGGCTTGCGAATGTGTATGCGGCCATAGAGCCACCGACATGGGCTCTGCTATTGGCGGAGTCATGCCGGGCCAAGGGTTTTGGAGCTGCCATACTCGATTGCGACGCCGAGCGCCTGACGATTGAGCAAGCGCTCGCGCGCATCGAGGAAATAGGGCCGCGGCTCGTGGTGTTTACGGTCTATGGGCAAAACCCCAATTCCGGTACGACGAATATGATAGGGGCAATAGGGCTTGGGGCAGCACTCAAGACCGCAAAGCCGGACATTCCAATCGCCTTTGTGGGCTCCCATACGAGCGCCCTTCCGCGAGAGGTGCTTTCCTATCCATTTGTCGACGTCGTTTTTCTGAATGAGGGCGTCTACGCGCTCCATAACCTTCTTGCGAGCGACCTTGGGAACGACCTAGGGCGAATCAAGGGGATCGGCTACAGAAAAACGGTGGCCGGCAGTCCACCCGTGCTCATGTTAAATCCGCCCGAGACGGTAGTGCCGTCGGAGCGAATGGATGTGGATCTGCCCGGCTATGCCTGGGACTTGTTGCCCTACAAGAGCAAGCCCTTGGATCTGTACCGAGCCCACTTTTGGCACGCTGGGTTCGATCATGATCAACGCACGCCTTTTGCCGCGATCTATACGTCGCTCGGCTGTCAATTTGCTTGCGACTTTTGTATGATTAATATCGTCAACCGGAATGATAACGGTGAGGAAATAGACGCCTCACATTCCCGGGGGATGCGGTTCTGGAGCCCGGGATGGGTTGCGCGCGAGATGCGCAAACTAGCGGATCTAGGCGTAAAGACACTTCGCATCAGCGACGAAATGTTCTTTCTGAATAGGCGGTATTATGTACCTGTGCTTGAGCAGGTCATAGAGAACCGCTTTGACTTTAACATGTGGACCTATGCTCGCGTAGACAGCGTCCGGAGAGACCAGCTGGACTTGTTTAAGCGCGCAGGCGTCAATTGGCTTGCGCTCGGCGTAGAGGCCGGCAACCAGGTAGTGAGACAGGAGGTCGCCAAAGGATCGTTCAAGGACGTGAACATTCGGGATGTATGTGGGACCATCCGGGATGCGGGTATTAATGCCATCAATAATTATATCTTTGGATTCCCGGACGATACGCTTGAGACGATGCAGGAAACGCTGGACCTTGCCATTGAGCTCAATAGCGAGATGGCAAACATGTACCCCTGCCAGGCGCTTCCGGGTAGCCCCATGTATTACATCGCTCGTAAGAACGGCTGGAAGCTGCCGGAATCATTCGAGGGATACGCCTTCCTTTCGTATGAGTCGGAGCCCTTGCCTACGAAGCATCTGACTTCCGCCGAGGTTCTGAGATTCCGCGATGAGGCGTGGCAGCGGTATTTTAGGAGACCTGAATATCTGGACTTGGTGGAGGCAAAGTTTGGGCTGGCGCAGCGCAAGAACGTCGAGGACATGGCACAGATTCGTCTCAAACGGAAGATTCTTGGGGACTGATCGCTAACCTGTACGATAGACAAGAGGAACGTATGAAATTCCCTTTGATGCGTAACAATATCTTGCGCGAAGATCTCGACGCGGTCATAAGGCATCTGCAGCAGGACGACCCAATTCTGACCCATTCTGCCAACGTTCGTGCCTTCGAGGAGGAGTGGTCTCAGTGGATTGGCAAGAAGTACAGCGTTTTTGTCAATTCGGGTGCCTCGGCGAACCTACTGACGATGGCCATACTCAAGCTTCGGTACCCCGAGGGGGGTGAGGTGATCGTGCCCCCACTTACCTGGGTATCGGACATTGCATCGGTATTGCAGAACCGGTTTACGCCGGTATTCGTTGATATTGACCCACGCACCTTGGCGATGAATGGAGCGAAGGTGATCGAGAGGTTGAACAAAAATACTCGGGCCGTCTTTCTTACCCATGCCCAAGGCTTCGACGGTTTGACGGACGAGCTTCTGGCGGTGCTCGAACAGCGGGGTATTCCGCTAATCGAGGACGTCTGCGAGTCGCACGGGGCCACCCACGGCGGACGCAAGGTGGGGTCCTTCGGCTGGATCTCCAACTTCTCGTACTACTATGCCCATCATATGAGCACGATAGAGGGCGGCATGATCTGCACGGATGATGAGGAGGTGTATCAGCAGGCCCGGATGCTACGGTCGCATGGCATGGTGCGCGAAGCTAATAGTGAAAAGGTGCGTAACGATTACCGAACGGCAAATCCCGAACTCAATCCCGATTTTATTTTCGCCTTCCCTGCCTTTAACGTCAGGAACACGGAGGTGGGGGGGATCCTTGGTAGGAGCCAACTTAGGCGTCTTGATCAGAATGTTGCGCGCCGGACGGAAAATCTGCTGCAATTTCTAAGTGGCATCGACCCCAGGCGTTATCGGACCGATTACAAGACGGAGGGGTCCAGTAACTATGCCTTTAACCTCGTACTGAAGGAGCCCGATATGAGATTCGTTGCGTCCCTCATGGGTAAGATGCGAGATGCGGGCGTGGAGTTTCGGCGGGGCAGCGCGGGGGGTGGCAATCAGCTGCGGCAGCCGTATCTAAAAGGGATCGTTAAGGATGGCTATTATCGGGAATTTCCCGAAACCGAGCACATCCATTTTTATGGTTTTTATATAGGGAATTTTCCTGATTTGAAGGCCGCAGAGGTCGCGGAATTGTGTGGGATTCTGAACGCAGCATGAGAGTGCGCCCGTAACCCATGGCAGAAGCGCCGATTGGGGTTATACTGGCCGGAGGGCTGGGTACCCGCCTGCGGGTCGCGGTGCCTGACTTGCCGAAACCCATGGCGCCTATTCGCGGGCGCCCATTTCTTGCCCACCAGATGGACCACTGGATTGGGCAGGGCATTTCCCGCTTCGTTTTGTCTGTGGGTTACCGCCACGAGGCGATAAGGGAATATTTTGGCAGTACGTACAGGTCGTGCCCGCTGGTATATTCGGTGGAAGAGACCCCGCTTGGTACAGGCGGCGGCCTATTGCTTGCTGCCCAGGGCCTGCCTAAGGACAGCACCCTGCTTGTCTTGAATGGCGACACTTTTTTTGATGTGAAGATTGATAAAATGCTGCAATTTCACGAGCACCGACGGTCGGACTGGACGATGGCGGCCTTTAGGACCAGCGACTCTAAGCGTTATATGGGCCTGGGCTTGGCCGAGGACGGCGCCGTTACGTCATTTACGTCGCCGTTAGGTACAGAAGGCTTTGCTAA
>JAJZZU010000004.1 GCA_021797365.1 Pseudomonadota bacterium
CTGTCGACCAGCGGCGGCAATGCGATTTTCCTCGACCAGGCCCTCCAGATCATACGGGCGCTCCTGGCTGATTCCGGGCACCATTTGAGCGAGGATTACGAGACAACACGGGCCGCCGCCGGCGCGCATTTGGCCGAGCGGTTGCAGGTTTTTCCGGGAGCACCGGAATCCCAGGCGCACCGTGATTCTTATGCCATCGCCACCATGATGGTGGCCAAGATTGCTCCGGTCATCGCCAACCAAAACAAGGTGTCTCATTGAGTGATCAGGACGGAAGGGCTTCGCGAACGGCCCGATTGGCGGCAATCATAAAGCCGCTGCGTACGGCCACCTACGAGGTGGATTGCCAATGGCAACACCTCGCAGGCTTGCTGGAGCGCCTTGGCAAGGATTACGGGGGGCTGGATTTGTGTCCGGACTTCCAGCGGGGGCATGTCTGGACCCAGGACCAGCAATGCCATTTTATCGAAAATGTCTTGCGTGGCATCGTTTCGACGTCCGGTCTTCTCGTGCAGTTCAACTGCGCCAACTGGAAGTTGGATTACGACGAAACAAAGAGCGATCTGCCGCCAGGTCTTCAGTGTATCGATGGACTTCAGCGCCTGACCGCCGTCAGCGAGTTTTTGGCAGGACGTGTGCGTCCATTCGGTCTGGGCCTGGATGACTTGGAGAATTCCTCGTTCTCACCGATCAATTTAAGTTATCGGTTTCGAATTGCGGTCCATGATTACGCCTGGCGGGCCGATCTCCTGCAACACTATCTCGACCTGAATGCGGGCGGCACACCGCATCCGGTCTCGGAGATCGAGCGGGTGCGTGCCTTGCTCAAAAATTGCCAGCGCGATGGCCTGATCGAAGGTGATGCGGGTCGGCTCACTCTCTCTCGTAAGGTAGCGTCATCTACCCCGTCCTTATCCTAAGGGCCGGAGACCACAAGGAGGACAGAATGGACAACAGGGTCATTATCGTTGATCGCGGGGAATCGGCCCAATCGCTGCTGGAGCGCATCCTTGTCGATGAAGTGCTGGCGGAGATCGCCCGGGCCACCGAGAAATTCCCAGGATGGCCCACCGACCCGCTGCACGCCTTAGCGGTACTCGGCGAGGAATTCGGGGAGTTGACGCAGGCGATGCTGCAGCGCGTATACGAACCGCACAAGGCGTCGACCATCGACGATGTGCGGACCGAGGCCATCCAGACGGCCGCCATGGCCCTACGGTTGCTGTTCAGTCTGGACCGCTACGAGTACAAGCGGTGCGAACAGCATGAGCAAGAGGCGACGGAGATCCGCCAGGGACCAGTCGAGGCACCGGGAGATTGAAATGTTGAAACGCCTGATCTGCTGGTGGTTTGGGTGTGTCCCCGACTATAAGCATTTGGCTACCCGTCAAAGTTACGGTGTAGTCGTCCCCTGTCAGCGTTGCGGCGCCCCCGACACAGACTATGCCGACCGGGTGGGTGATACCCGTCACCACAGGATGATCGAAGGTCTGCGGGACAGATTGCTCTGGTGGTGGCCCGAGAAATGTCCGAGTTGCGGAAAACGATGCGGGCGGCATGATGCGTGCGACACGCTTCCGTTTTGAGGAGAAAGCCTAACACAATGCCCGTTCCGGATAACACCACCGATCTCCCGCGCCTCATTGGCCTGTCAGCCAAAAAGCGCCACGGGAAGGACACGCTCGGCGCCCTGCTGGTGGCACATCACGGCTACCAGCGTATCGCCTTCGCCGACGCCCTTTACGCCGAGGTGGCGGCGCGCTATGGAATCTCCGTGGAGGCCTTGCAGGATCCGGCGACCAAGGAATCCCCACTCGATGTCTTGGGTGGACGCAGTCCGCGTGTCGTCCTGCAGGACTACGGCATGCAACGCCGCGGCGAGGACGAGGAATACTGGGTGCGCCAGGTCCATGCCGTGGTCAACGACGGTACCAAACCCGCTCGCCGGTGGGTGATTACGGATGTCCGGCTCCCGAACGAGGCCGCCTTCGTCGAACGCCACGGCATCCTGGTGCGTGTCGAGCGTCCCGACTACCCGGATTCCGGCGACCGGCATGTCTCGGAAATGGCGCTGGACAACTGGCCGTTTCGGTATCGGATTGCGAATAGGGAGGGGGAGCCAGAGGCCATGCTTCGTGATTTGGAAGACCAAGCGCGTCGATTGTCATTGCGGAATGTCTGGGGACAGTCATGATCCGCCTGATCCAAGGCGATCTGCTGAAGGCCGACGTGGAAGCCGTTGTCAATGCGGTCAACACGCAAGGCGTGATGGGCAAAGGCTTGGCGCTCCAGTTTCGCGAGCGCTATCCGGACAATTACCAGACCTACCGGCAGGCCTGCCAAGCCGGCGCAGTGCGCCCGGGGCGCATGCTGATCTGTACGCGCGACCCATCCGAACGGCCGCGATACATCATCCATTTCCCGACCAAACGGCATTGGCGTAACCCGTCGCGGATGGAGGACATCGAGTCCGGGCTGGCCGCCCTGGTGGCCGAGGTGCGGCGCCTCGGGATCCGATCCGTGGCCGTGCCCGCCCTGGGCTGCGGGTTGGGCGGATTGCCCTGGCCTGGCGTCTACGAGCGCATGCGGTGCGCCTTCGAGTCCGCGCCGGACGTCTTGTGGCTGGTGCATGGCCCGGGCTGGTAATGGCGGAAATAGACAATGGTCATTCCGTGGTATAGCATAACAGCATTGTATTTTATTGCACGAGGAACAACTCATGGCGCGGTCCGCCTCCCCCAAGGCGTCATCTTCAAAGAAACAGCATGAACAGGTTCGTGCGATTCGTCCGTCGACGGTCGAGGATCTGCAATACAATTTAGGGATCGACCGTGCTGACCTGTATTTCGCTTTGGCGGCCCACCGGGCTGCTATCTATCGGCAAGGTGGTGTAAATGGTCTGGTTGGAGATCCCACTCTCGCCATTCTGATCCGTTACTATATGGATCAACCGGACCTGGCAACACGGCTGATCCCTCCTACACCACACCCAACCAGCATCTTCAGTAAGCTCAAAAAGGCCGGTGATGGATCGTTGAGTAAGCGGCGTTTCGCCTTAATGTTGGGACGGAGCCCAACCTTTCCTACTTACGCCATGCGGGAAGGCAGCGGCGGCGTCGCGCCTGGGACCCCGATCGCGCGCCTGTTGTTGGCGATCGAGAACGACTGTGCCGCGCATGGGGCCGAGGAAGCCTACAATCGGTTGGTGCGATACGTCGATGAGGAAGTCAAAACGCGCGGGATTGACCCGATGGATGAAGGTTCGTGGTGTCGCCGCAAGATATTGCGCAAGGCGGCCGAAGAAGCGGGTGTAGTCGATGGCGAAGCGACCCTACGCCAGGTAGGCGTTAAGGCCAAAAAGAAAGGAGCGAAGAAGGCGTGAGCGCTGGTGAAACCTCTTTTCGGTTCGGGGTGCGCTTCTTGGCTCGCGAGAACGCCGACAAGACGTTGACGGTCGTAAACCCATCCCTGCTGCCGACCGCTCTTCCGGCGACAGGGATCATTGGGTTGCACGGACGGGCTTCCTTGGGCGTATTCACACGCGAGGTGCGCGCCGGGCGTGAGCGCGGCGAGTTTCTGCACGCGATCATGGCTTACTACACGGACAACACGGCAGAATCTCCGACATTCGGGCGGGTGACTTTTGATGCCACCGATTATCCGGCCCGCCGGTGGTTGGATCTGCGCTATATGCGCCGCTCCCTGTCGGATATCGTTTTGCCGCTTCTGAACATTCCTTCGACGGTGGGAACTGCCCTGGTGCGTGAGTCCGCCAACGACAATCGTCTGGCTATGTCCCTGTCTCCGATGTTCATCGAACGAGCCTTGCCGTTTTTGAACGAGGCCTTGGGTGTCTCTCTCGACATGATCGTGACGCCCTTTTTTCCGCCTGGCTCGGGTTCCTCGCCTCCAGCCTGCGTGTGGGTGATCAACCCGCGCTGTCTGTCGCCGCTGGAGGCGGAAGACGAAACCTTCGCTATAAACCCGCTACCTGGCTGAGACCGCGGCATGACAAGGGCTTACCAGCTGCGAACCTCTTTCTTGATGTATACTGTCATCTCGCTATGCACGCTCGTATCCCTGTTTGGCGTCAGTCCGGTCTGGGCGGCACGAATAACACGGCCCACGGTCCAGTGTTTCGCCGAAGCCAGCCGGGCCTTTCATCTGCCCCCGCTGGTGCTTCCGGCCCTATGGAGCAACGAGCGCGGGGCGCCTGGCCAGATCGTATCCGACCCGAACGGCACCGCCGATTACGGACCGATGCAGATCAACAGCCTGTGGCTGCCGATACTGCGGCCGCTGGGTATCACGCCGGCGCGCCTGGCAGACGACGGGTGCCTGAACGTCTGGGTGGCGGCTGCCCTTTTGAGTCGCGAGCGCGAACGCGCGGGCGGCAACCTTTGGCGGGCTATCGGTTGGTATCACTCCCGGACGCCCGCCCTGGCGCGCGCCTACCGAAACCGCTTATTGGCGCACCTGCGGGGGGCGCTGGCCAGGCTCGAGTCTAGCGAGGGCGCGCGATGAGCGACAACACCGCCGGCAACAAGAGCATCGATATCGAAGAGGTCCTGGCGATCGCCGGACTCTTCCTGCTGGCTGTCCTCGCCATTTATTTCACGGAAGGTGCCCGTATCCATATCTTCTGGATACGGGCCTGCGCCTGGGGCTTGTATATCGCCGCGCGGCTACATCTTCCGGGCGCGCTCACGGCGTACCGCGATCTCCTGGCAGGCGGTGGCGGGACCTCTGTCGTGTGGGCCTCGTCGGCGACCGGCGGCGTCTGGCGCATCGTCACCGTTCCCCTTCTTCTGGGGCTTGCCCTCTGGATCGACCTCAAGGATCCGGCACGCACCCTGCGGACGCGGCTCTTCCGTAAGCAATCCGAGGGTAACAACACCCCCTGGAAGCATCATGACCTGAAGGGCCTGCTTTGGATGCTGGCCCAGGAATCCCCCTGCGCGCTGCCCGCGGCCCGGGCCATGCGCGAGGGGCGGCTGACCGAAACGCCGGCCCAAAACGGTCCGTGGGCACAACACATCGAGACGGCCCGCTTTTACCAGGAGGCGGGCCGCACGGAAGCCGGGTTACGGGACGCTTTGCGCCGCCAGCTGGGCCGCCCTATCCCCGCCCCCAAGCCGAAGGCCCCCATCGCCGACCTCACCAAGCATTTTCTGCTGCATGAACGCGCCCTGCTGGCGGTGTTTGCGCTCTATGTCACGGACCGCGGCCCCAACAAGGAAGGCGACGCCCTCCTGGATGACCTGTCTCGCGGGTTTCGCGAGCCACCCTGCGACGCCAAGGGGTTTCACGCCGGTCCCTGCGTGTTGAGCCTACCCAAGGGCCACATCGAGACCCGGCTGGCGTCTGTCCTCCACGACGAGCGCGTGCGTCCGTTCCTCATGTCCATTCTGCGTCATCACGGCTTCTCGACCACCATCCTCATGCGTGGGCTGGATGCCGCGCGCCGCAAAGGCATGCTGCCGCCCAGCCGTTTCCTGTGGCTAAAGCCCGCCGACCGGACGTTGTGGTATCCCCTGCATGAACTGCCGCCTCCGATCGCGGGCGAGAACCTGCGCGCGCGGCGGGTGGTCGTGGAGGCCGCCGGGGCCTACAACCACTACAAGGTCGAGTTCCTGGCCGGCCAGCGGCAGGAAAACCCCTGCTTGAATGCCGCCGTGGCAGGGATCATGGCGGAGATCCCTGCTCAGGCAGCCGCCAGCCCTGCGGCCGGCAATGCAAGGGGCGCGTCCTGATGGCTACGGAAAAACCCACTTACACGCCAGACATCACCCTCGACCTGTCGGCGTTCGATAACGCCGCGGTTCGGCACCTGTTCCGCACGGCGGGCTGGCACCGCTTCGATATTTTTTTGCGCGCCTTTGCCGTAGCGGTGTCCTGCTCGGGCCCGGAGGCGCGCGCGGAGATTGAACGGCTCAACATCCTTGATCTGCAGTGCGCCTGGAACGACTACGAGAAAAAGAACTCCCCCTTGCATTAAAGAGGCATTTTCATGGCATCAGGACCACCGGACAACTGGCGCGATGGCGGGCTCTCTCCCATGATCGGGCCGCTCGACGCCCGGGCCGTGTTCCCGTGGCTGTTTGCCATCATGCACACGGCGATCTGGACCCTGTCCGTCTGCGCCTTGGCGACCATCGTGTTCGGGATCCTGTCGCGCTTCGGGTATGACCCGATCATCGCCTGGGGGCGCGCGCAGGACTGGCTGATCGACGGCCGCGTGCAGGCCGGGCGCCTGGCGCGATTCGATCCCCCCGAACGGATCGACATCCGCCCCGCTCCCTGGGAGACATCATAATGAGCCAAACCGGAGCCGAGTTACGCGGCGGACAGCAAAACGTCCCAGGGTTCGTGCGCGGCGTCTACGATCACCGCAGCCTGGGCGATCGCTTCCTGGACGGCCTGGCGGGATCGAACCGCCGGCCTCTGGCGACCATCGTGTTCGCGTGTGCCCTGGCGGACCTCTTCTTGCCGGCGTTCACCATCGTCTGGGTAGCGTTCGCCGTCATCCTGTCGGCCCTGGTGATCGCTTCCCGGCCGCTGGTCCTGCCCATGCGCCTGCCGTCGTTTACGAAGCAGCCGGACCCGCACGACCCGAAGCCAGGCGACCGCGGCGGCTACGAGCGCGCCTCCGGCAGCCTCCTGCTCGGGTACGAGGATGGCACGGGAAAGCCGGTATGGGCCGGCGTCACGGACATCCTGCGGCATTTCCTGTTGATGGGCGTGACCGGCGCCGGTAAGACCGAGGCCCTTATGGGGCTTGTCGCCAACGCCCTGGGCGTCGGCGGCGGCGTCATCTACGGCGACGCCAAGGCCACCGTCAAACTGCTATGGCAGATCACAGCACTCGCCAGCCTGACCGGCCGCATCGACGATCTGCTGGTGGTCAACTACATCACGGGCGGCGTCACACGGCACGCCGACGTGGTCATACCGCAGGCCCTGAACGATGAGGAGCGGGATCTGCTGGATACAATGGGTCAGCAGTCGAGCGGGCGATTGTCCAACACCGCCATGCCGTTCCCGGTGGGCAACGCCGACGGCATCCAGCAGATCCTGGTGTCGCTGATGCCGCCGGGCGGCGACGGCGGCGGCAATTCCGTGTTCCGTGAGCGCGCCATCGCCATCATGGGGGCGCTGCTCGCGGTCATGGAGGACCTGCATTACCGCTACGGCATGCCGATCTCTCCGGAGTCGATCCGCGCCAACCTGGATCTGTCGGTGTTCAAGGACATGGTCGACGGAAAATACGGCAAGCTCGGCGTCCGCGCCCAGAACATCATGCGTGAATACCTGCGCAAGATCCCGGGCTGGGACGACAATCTCCCCATCGCCGAACAACCGCAGCAGGTGACCGATCAGTTCGGGTTCGCGCAGATGTACTGGACGCGTGCGCTCAGTACCCTAGCGGACACTTACGGGCATATCTATGGCGACGCCTATGCCGAGGTGGACTATCCCGACGTGGTGCTGAACCGGCGGATCATGGTCCTCATGCTGCCGGCCATGGAAAAGGCCCCGGACGAGTTGGGCCAGCTCGCCAAGATAGTGCTGGCCGGGCTCAAGGGGGCCATGGCGATCGGTCTGGGCTCCGTGGTCGAGGGTGACAAGAGCATGGTGCTGGACGCCCTGCCGTCGGCATCCTCCATTCCGACGCTTGCGATCTTCGACGAATACGGCTACATGGCGGCCCCTGGATTCGCCGTGGCCGCGGCCCAGGCGCGCGGTCTGGGCTTCGGCGCCGTTTTCGCAGGCCAGGGCTTGGCGGGGTTCAAGGCGATCAACACCGGCGCCGGCGGCGAGATCGAGGTCAAGCAGATCATCGACAACACCCGCATCAAGGCCGCCATGGGAATCGAAGACTCGTCCGACACCTTCAAACTCTTCAAGGAAATCGGTGGCGAGATCGACATCACGCGCGAATCCTCCTACGAACTGAACAGTCTCGGAACCGCGATCGCCTCACGCAAGGCGACCCTGCAACGCCAGAGCCGGGTCGAAGTCACCGACTTGCGTGGGCAGACCATGGGCGAGGCCCACCTGTTCTGGATGCACCGGCTCATCCACATGCACTTCTTCTACGCCAACGCCACCCTGCCCCGCTCCGTGCGGCTCAACACTGGCGTGGCAGTGCGCCTGGACAACGCCGCGGACCTCGCTTCCGAAGGGAGTGTGGTCACGTCTGCCGATGCCGCGGCAGGGGGCGCGCCCGCCGCGCGGCCGGCCGGTGGCGCCGACGCAGCGCTCCCGGGATTAGGCCGTTCGGCCTACAATGCCGGCGAAGAGAGCCCCTTGAGCGCCGAGGATCGGCGATTCGCAGACGCGGTCGCCCCGATCGACGCCGGCCCCTCGGCCGTCGAGGCGGTCCTGGCAGCCCTTCCGGGATGGATCGCGGGACTGGCCAAGGCGTCCCGGGGACGCCGCGGGGAAGGGGGAGGCAGCGGCGCGCAGCCGCGCCCGAGCGAAGAGCGGGCCGCGGAGACCGATCCGGGGGACGACGACCTTCCGTTCATGCCGCACGATCCCGAGATCGATACCGCGCCCGACACGGACATCCCTGATGAGGTCTTCGAGGGTTCCCTGGGAGATCACGACGAGCGCGCCCTGCCCGCCGCGCTGGCGGCCGCCGGCCAGGAGGGGCGGCACGGGGCGGTGGCCGCGGCCGAAGACGGCCTGGCCCGTCTCGAGGACTTCGCGGCGGTGACCGGACAGGACTTGGGCGTGGAGGACCCCCTTCGCCAACGGATCATGGAGGCGGCGGCGTCCCTCGACGCCGGTTCGGCCCCGATCGCCTATCCGCCGGCCGACCTGGATCGGCCGCGCTCGGCCGCCGACGAATCGGAGCTTCACGAGATCGAGCGGTTGCTGCTCGAGGCGATCAGCCAGGGTGACGATTCCCCGCATCAGGAAGGCTGATGGTTGTTTATTGTTCCCGCATAGGGTACATTAACAATCACGTTAGCCTTTAATGTGTCATTACAGGGGGCAATATGCAGTCGCCATTTTGGGATTCTCGTTGGCCTCTCGCCGAGGCGATTCGCGCCCAGCGCGTGGCTATGCGCCTGACCCAGCAGGATCTGGCAGATTTGGCGCGTGTGCCGCGCAAGACCGTCTCAGCGCTCGAATCGCCCGCGGGAGGATCTGCGGGCGCGGGCTTCTCCTGGGAGAGCCTGACGCGGGTTCTGGAGGCCTTGGGAATGACCATAACCGCCACACCCGTGACCCCTCCCACCCTGGATGACCTCCTGGCCGAAAACGCCCAGGAAGAGTCCCCGCCGGCCAGTCCGCCGGCCCGGCGGGTGCGGCGCGTCAAGAAGGCCGATATGGGAGGGCCTGGCCATGCGCCTTGATGTGTATATGGGCGGCCGTAAGGCCGGGATCCTGGAGCAGCCGTCGCCCCAGGAATATCGGTTCACCTACCACAAGGACGCCCTGCCCATCTCTCTGACCATGCCGGTGCGCGAGGCCCCTTATCGGTCGCCCTACCTCCACCCGATTTTTCAGGTGAGCCTGCCCGAGGGGGATCTGCGTGCGCTGATCGAGTCCGGCCTCCTGAAGCGGGTGAGTACAAGCGGCGACCTGGCAATCCTGGCGCTCGTGGGCGCCCATCTGGTTGGCGCCGTCTCCGTGGTCCCCGAGGGGGAGCCCCTGCCTGCGGCCTGGGACCTCCCCGACGTGACCCGCATCCTGCATTACGGTCAGGCGCCGGACGCCCTCCTCGACCTGGTACGACGTCACGCGGCCCAAGCGGGCGTCTCGGGGAGCTACCCCAAGATCCTGGCCCAGCAGTCCGCGCTCGCGGGCACGCTGGCCGTAGGCGGCTGGATCGTCAAGATCCCCGCGGCGGGCCGGCCCGACATCGCGGTCAATGAGCACTATTCCCTGGCGGCCGCCCGTTACGCCGGGATCGAGACGGCGGAGTCCCACCTCTCGGAGGATGGGCAGATCCTCATGGTGCGCCGCTTCGATCGGCATGGCGGGCCATCGGAAGGCCGCCCCCTGGCCTTCGAGGACATGGCCTCGCTCCTGGGCCTGCCGGCCTCCCGCAAGTTCTCGGGCTCCGTGGAGCGGATCATCAAGACGATCGGGATCGTTTGTGCGGGACCGGCGCGCAAGGAGGCGTTGACCGCGTTTTTCCGCCAATACGCCTTGGCCATGGTGATGCGCAACGGCGACGCGCACTTGAAGAACTTCGGCGTGCTGTACACGCCGGGCGCGCGTGACGTGCGTCTGGCCCCCTGCTATGACATGGTCACGATGACCGCCTACGCGCCCATGGATCCTAATGGAAGCACCCGCGACATTCCGGCCTTGACGTGGGGCGGCAAGAAACGCTGGCCGGCGCGGCGCGACCTGGAGGCCGTGGGTGTCGCGTGCGGGCTCTCCCCGGCGCATATCGGGGAGGTGTTGGACGCCATCGTGGCCGGACTCACGCGCGCGGCGCGCGATCTCCGCATCTATGCGGCGCAGCATCCCGCTTGCGCCCCCACCACGCAGAAGATACTGGCGCTTTGGCGGTGCGGCGTGGCGCAATCCGGTTACCCCGACGTCGTGTGGGAGGACGCGTCGGACACGCACCGCCCGGCCCGCCGGGCGGGGACCTCCGTCTCGCACTCCCCTCAGTAGCCGGACCCGCCCCATAACCCCCGATCATTGTTAGACAAAATCCCGGTTGACGGGTATTCTGTACGCTCAGTATACAACTCCGATACACCGAATCGGACAAGGAGCAGGCGATGGCCGACGAACAAGACGCCCTTCCGGCGGTTGTGCCGGGCGAGGAGCCGGTGGTTTCCGTGCAGGGTGAGTACGCCGGGAACGTCAACGACGAGGATCCCCGGGACGCGGAAGACGGCGCCCCCCGGTACCGCCAGTCCGTGGCCCAGCCCCAGATCGGCGAGGTCGTGCCGCCCCCCAAGACCCCGCGGGAATACTACGATCCCCTGGAGAAATCCTGGAAGGCGTGGGCGAGGGTTCATCACCCGTCCGGAGCACCTGGCGCCCCCGCTCCACAAGTCGCGTCGGGCGAACAGTCCCCGGCTGCAGGGCCGACGGCGGCCGCGGGCGGTGGCGGGGGTCGAGGGTTCGGTATGAACCTGCCCAAGCTGCCCCAGCGGGCGGCCAAGATGGCAAAGCCGCCCAGTACCCCCAAAACCCTGCTGGTCGCCGCTCACTACCTGTCGACGCTCGACGCCAACCGCTACGAGATGACGACTCTGGCGAAGCAGATTTCCAAACATCCGGAGGGGCCGGCCGCGAAATCCCAGATGGCGCGCCTGGCGCTCCTGGCACGGTCTTCGACGCGCCTCTCGAAGCAGCTGCACCGGAAGGCGATGTCGGTGCCGGCCGACGTGGGTGTCGGTATCCTCTCGGAATCCCGCGACCTGAACATGCGCATCAAGAATATGTTGGCGAGCCAGGTCGGGCATCTGCCCGAGATATCCAAGACCAAGGACTTCATGGAAAAATTGGTGCGCCAGATCCAGGAGTCCATTGACCGCATCATGCGGGCGCTCGCTCCGTTCCTGGGCAAGAAGAACCAGGCCGGCGCGGCGGCTGGACCCTCCCCCGCCGCCGGATGATCGAGCGGCTTACGGACCGGCTCCGCTGCCTGTTTCTGCGGCGGAGCCGCCCGCCAGCGGTCCGCCATGCGTGTAGGATTCCGATGCCCCTTAAACTTCGCGCCACGGTTCTCGCGGCCCTGCTGATGGTTTTCTCCCCGGCCCCTCATGCCGGATTGCTCGCATATGTCCTGCATGGGGCGGAAGATCACCCAATCGCGAGCACCGTCGGCGTGGGACTGGCGGCGGGAGCTTACGAATTGTACGAGCACCACTGCCATGTGGTGGACCCTGCAAGACCCGGGTCCCCTGCGCTGTGGGCGTGCGAAGGGGTTCAAGGAAATCATCCGTGGATCCAGGAAGCGAAGGACCTGCATCTCGAGCGCAGCAACACGGCGAAGTTGGAGAAGTCCCTGGAAGCGGCCGGGGAATCCCGCCCCAAGGGCTGTGCGGCGCACCATATCGTACCACAAAACGAAAACCGGCCGTGGGCGAAGGATCCGGCCGATGAGGCGAGATCCATACTCGAGCAATGCGGGATCGACATCAATTCCGCCGAGAACGGCGTGTGGTTGCCTGCAAAACCGTGGGCGGAGTGTAATGGCGAGTGGCACCCCACGTTGCACACAAGCGATTATTACAAATCTATTTACTCCAGACTGGAAAGGGCCAAGAAAAAGGATTCGTGCCGCGGCGTCAAGAAAGAACTCGAGATAATCAAAAACGAACTTTCCGGAAAATGATCTCATGCAATTATTTCACTTAATCACGCCCTCGACAGAACACGGCGACCCCATATTCAATCCCATTTGCGGGGTTCCTGGATTCGATAACGCGAAACTTCTGGACCACATCGGGGAAGCCTACAGGAGCGGCACCAGGGAAGAGTTTGATAAAAACTGGAAACCCATTCCCTGCATGTTGGTCGACCCGCCTTCCGGGAACCATCTGCCGTTGGCGGACGTTTTGGACGGAGCGATTGGAGAAGGGCTTTTTTTTAATGAAAAGGCCACCAGGGTCCTCGGTCCCTTTTTCCGCGAGATCGGCGAGTTTTACCCTATCGACATAATCGACGTGCCATCCCGGTACAGTATGTTCATTTGCTGGACCAAGAATCCCGACCTGCTGGATACAGAAAAGACGAAAACGAACGACTTCCGCGCCCAATATCGCTTGGTTTTCCGTGCTGGCGCAGAGATTCCCCATGTGTTCGAGGTGGAACACTGCACGGGATTCTTTGTGCGTGAGGAAGTCGTTCTAGCGGTAAAACAGGCTGGTCTGACTGGGTTGGTTTTTAAGAAGGTTGATTCCCCAATCGAAGGTGATCCACGCTGAACTATAAGCCATGACAATTTTCAGAATAGATACCGCCTTCGACAAGGAGCATGACGAATTTCTGTATCGTCCGCTTTGTCTGCGTAAAGGATTCGACGATTTCGCTGTCGACGATCAATTAAGGCCTTACCTGAAGGCGGGGGATCGTGATGGGTATCGGCAACATTGGATACCAATGCCCTGCTTTCCTTGTCGTGGCGGAACGGGCGGTGAGAAATCCATCGTTTTGGGCGACGTTGTTTCTACGTTGTTTGGATGCGGCGCCGCGTTCAGTGATAAAGCCGTTGCTCTATTGACTCCCTATGTGAAGTGGTGTTGCGAATTCCATCCCCTTGACGTCACAGGGACGAATCGCCACTACTTCATACTCACCGAGTTTTGTGAATCCGAACACTTAGTGGACCATGATCGGACCGTCGTCAACGAATTCCGCAACCGATTCTCGTTGGTTTTTGTCTGCGCGGAACAAGATGTGCCCTCCTTCTTTATGTTGGGCATATCCATGTTCGTGAAAGATGACCTGTGGAACGAGATCGTGGCGAGCGGCATCACAGGCTTACAGGCGACAGAGGTTGAAGCGATATTCCCGGATTCTCCATGCGCGGCGGCTGGACCCTCCCCCGCCACCGGATGATTGGACGGTTTGCGGACCGGCTCCGTTGCCTGTTTCTGCGGCGGAGCCACCGTCGGCGGATCCGCGCCGCCCGGCGCGTGCTGGCGCGCATCCATGGATGGGATGCCGCGCGCATCTTCGGCTATCTGCGGAAAGTCGACCCGCTCATGTTCGAGGAACTGATCCTGGAATCATTCTCCTGTTCGGGTTTCCGTGTTCGCCGCAACCGTCGCTATTCCGGTGACGGCGGTATCGACGGCCAGGTGCGGCTGAACGGCGCCTGGGCGCCGGTCCAGTGCAAACGGTATAGCGCCCACATCAATCCTGCCCACGTCGCCGATTTCGCCGCGGTTCTGCGGCGGCGGCGCGCGTCGGCCGGATTGTTCGTCCACACCGGGCGCACCGGGCCTGCGTCCCGTGATCAGGCGACCAACGCGGGGGTCACCATCATCAGTGGCCAGCGACTCATTGCGCTGCTGCGCGGACAACAAAACCCCTGAATGTCACGAAATCTTGACATTGCGTCCCCTGCCGTGTAGCCTTCCTCTCATCGCAACCGGAGAGAAGAATCGTGAAAAACCCTGCTATTCCCGCATTGTTGGCCTGCGCCATCCTGGGCGGGTGCGCCCAGTACCAGCCCGGCCCCGTGCCGTTTCAACAGGCCCAGTCCCAGATCGTGCGTTACGGCACGGTCATCCGCGCCCAATTCATCCGGATCCCGCAGAACGACGCGGTGGGCGGGGCTTTGATCGGCGGCGCGCTCGGCGCCGGTATCGGATCGCTGATCCACAACACCAACGGGGCCATCGCCGGCGGCGTCCTGGGGGCGTTGGGGGGTGGCGCGATTGGCGCTAACCAAGCGCAGAACGGCCAGCTGCTGGCGATCCGCTTGCAGGACGGCCGCATCATCCAGGTGCGTGTCGCTCGCAATTTCCAGCAGTCCCCGCCCTATCAGGTCGGCGAGAACGTGGAGCTTATCCAAAGCGGCGGACGCCTCTCCATCGGCTTCGCGGGTTGATGGATGACGTGGCCCGCCGGATCGCGGCGCGCCGCCGGGAGATGGGCTTGCGTCAGGAGGACCTGGCCCGCCTGGCCGGCGTCTCGCGCGCGCGGGTGATCGCTATCGAGCAAGGCTCGCCTGCCCTGCAGGTCGATAAGCTGCGGCGTGTCCTGGACGTGCTGGGACTGGTGTTGACCGTCGAGAGGCGGGAGCCGCCGCCGTAGGGTTGGGCCGAAAAAGCAAAAGCCCCCGAGACCGTAAGTCTCGAGGGCTTGCTGTGATATCTGTGGCCCCAGGAGCCGAGGATCCCACCCATCCGGGCTGTCGCTTGCGAGAAGCGACCTCCACCTGTCCTGCGCTTGCCGAAGCCTAGTATTCCACAGGGTCGGTGGCACCACAAGATTTTCCAGGGGGGCTAAACGCGGGCGGCGCCGCGCACAATCCTGATCATCTCCCGCATCACGCGGTCCGATTCCGTCTTGGCCACAAGCAATTCCGTGCAGGCCGGGCAAAAATCCCCTTCCACGCCCGGAATGGTGGTGGTTTCGCCCTTGTAGGTATAGGGTAAATCCCATGCACCGGAAATCAGTTCAGCCGCTCCGCAAGCGGGACATTTCATAACAAGCCTCCTCAACAGCCATTCTTGCCTTTCGTGCCAGTATACCTTCACAAGGCCGCCCCGGACGCCTCCCCCGTGGAGGCGTTTCTCATTTTTTTTCATCTGTCACCAGGTGCCACAAGGTGCCGCCAGGTGTCGCAAGGTGACACGGTATATCGCCCTAATAATACACACTTGCTTTTCTCGATTTTCGTGATGTATAGTATACGTCATGTATTGCGCACTGTTGGGTATGGATCAATTTCCACACGCGCAGCTTATGGGTGGCGTGCCCGGAATTTCCGTTCGAGCCGCTACAGGAAAGGGCTGGAGGCAATTTCCACGCGAGCAGCTATGGGTGGCGGCAAGGCAATTTCCGCCCAAGCAGCTATCAGGCGAGGCGATTTCCACCGAGCCCTAGATAGTGGAAGGACATTTTTCATGCGCCAAGGGCGCATAACCGTAGAGAGGATATCCGATGAGCGCGATGAGAGAAGAATTTACGCTTAAAGACATTATTGTGCTGTATCTCGAAAAACAGCGGGTCGCCGGTCGGCCCGCAACGGTCTCTGGTCTCATGGAATTCACAGAAGATGAGTGGCCGGGATGGATATCGCCACGCGAGAAACTGATGGACGAGATTAGAGGCATGGGGATCCCGATTTCCCCGACCGGCACCATTCTGTTTGAAGATCGGCCCCTGGAAAATCCAGAAACAGAAGTCCTGTTCTCTAATGGTGAGCCGGACGAAGGCCGCCAATCAACCGACTCTTCTCAGTGCCTTGTCATGCCTGAGCCGATTTTCCGTCCCGCGGCTATGGGTCCGGCAAGTGAAACCGCCGTGCTTGCCAAAAACCGCCTCCTCGCCGAAATGCGGGGAAATTCCTCCGACATAGATAAGCGTGAGACAGGTAATCACAATTACGGAGGCTTTATGGGCGCGAGCGCAAGCGCAAACCTGCCACATGCTAACTTCACGCATCTGGTGGCCGATTTTCTGCGCTCCGGCGCGGAATATGTCTCACATTACATGGTCTTGACGCCCGGGATTGCGCAGGAGTTGTTGCAGCGCAGCCGCTACGACAGGCAGCGCCTGCTCGATAAAAACAACGTCGCAGGGTTTCTTGATCGCATCGCAAAACACAAGTTTCGCGAAAACACGAACATAGAGGTTTGCATTACACCTGACAGTCAGATGCACTTAGTCGACGGGCAACATCGTTTGACCGCAATAGCCCGTCAATCACAGCCTTTGCCGGTCTGTATCCAGTTCTGTTTCGTGGAAAACAGCGCCGCTATTCAGGCTCGCTACAACAGCCATGATTCGGCTGGCAAACCCCGAAGCCTGCGCGACCTGATCGGTAATATTGGCGAAGAAATAGGGATTGGTAGCAAGGACGCAGACCTCATGGCTGTTGCCGTTAACCATATTCGTTTTGGTTTCGTAAACATAAGCGGCTCCGAAATCGCCAAGAAAATGAGCAAAAAGGATGGCGAAGAGGTGTGCGCCATGATGCGAGAGTGGGAAACGGAAGCGCGCACACTTTTCGCCATCTATAGATCGGCTGGCAATATCCCAAGCCGGAAGGTCTTCTACGTCGGGCCCGTAATTGGTGTCGCCTTAGCAACTCTGCGTTACCAGCTTAACGCAAATGAGTTTTGGAAGATGGCCATACTTGATGATGGCCTACGTCAAGGGGATCCAGCAAAAACGCTGCTGAACTGGCTTTTGAGTGATGCTGGGCGTGCCGCAACCCCGACCATCCGAGCCCGTGCTTGCTCAGCAGCGTGGGGTGCACATTATGAGGGGCGTCGCCTCACTAAAATGTGCACCGGCTCCAGGAAATCTCTGGTAATCGCCGGTACACCTGTGCGTATTGGCGGTTCAGCGTAGATCAGAGGAGGTACGACATGAACACTGCAGCAAAACTCAACCCGGAGGCGCCTGACGCCGTGCGATTGTCGCGCGTCACCGCCGTCGACATTCACCGCTCCGTTTGGGGTTTCGTTCATGGGCAACGATCCCACAAGGATGGCCGCAATTTTCTCTTCGACTTTCGGGTGAGCCCGGACCAGATCCTTATCAGCACGCGGGATGTGGACCAGCCCTCCCCGTTGCGCTTCGGGGCCACCTACCGCTTCGCGATTCGACTGACGCCGATTCGGCGCAGAGCTACCGGGAACGGCAAGGTCAAGGAGCGCGCCGTCCCCCGATCCGAGGCCCAGGATTGGGCGATCAATCTGCTGGCCCGTAACGGCCTGCGCGTCGATCAGGTACGCCAGACCCTGTGGGAGTCCTTCCTGCTGGGCAAGAAGGTTTCGCATAAGTATCGCCCGCACGTCTTGCACACGCTTTTGATGAGCATCGACGCGACCGTGATCGATCAGGAATTGGCGGATCGGGCTTGGGGCCGGGGCATCGGGCGTGGACGCGCTTGGGGCTGCGGCACATTGATTCTGAAATCGTAATGACCTTTCTCACCATAAGGAGCACTACCATGACTATGAAGACTTTTACGTTGTCTGGCACCTTGACCGCTGTCACCCCGTTGGCGGTTTCCCCTCCCGGCGCCGCGTTCAGGACGGACCGAAAAGGCAGTTCCCCTGCGCGTTTGATGCGCGCAGGTTTCAATCACGGATCCGCGTACATCCCGGCGAGCACTCCGCGCCACATACTGCGCGAGCACCTGTCGCTGGTCATTCTGGGTGCCTTGCAGCCTCATGGCCGGACCCTACCGTTGGCGTCCGTGCTCGCGTTGAGCCGCGGTTTTACCAAGATCAAGCTCACGGACGACACGATCAAGCGTCGGAAGGCCAAAGGCAAGAAGGCGAACGGGAATGAGGCGCAAACCGAGGACTCGGCGGTCGGCGAAGACATCATGATGGGCGCCGAACCGGAAGTCGATGAGCCGTCGTCGAGCGCGGATACCAAGGCGACGTCTGTCAAGAAGGCGTCCACGGAGAACGCTAAGAGTTATTCGGAAGCCATGGCCCATGAACGCCTCCTCCGTGAGCAGAATCCGTTTTTGGGGCTCTTTGGGGCCTGGAAGCTGCCGAGCGAGTTGCGGGTGCGCAACATCATGCCTCGCGGCGAAAACGCTCTGGGGGTTTCGTCAGGTATCGTTCGCAAGCGCTTGCCGGAAGACATGGTCGCCCTGCTGAGTGACGATGACATCGCGCAGTACAAGGTGCTGGCGGATGAGGTCCAAAGCAGCGAGCGAACCGACACCGGTATCGTCCACTACAGCGAGGCCGGGTGGGAAGAGATCGTGGCCGGAACGGAGTGCGATTGGGGCCTCCATATCCATCGCGCGACCGATCTGAAGATCGGGGCCATCCTAGCCTCCCTGCGCGACTTCGCCACTGATCCGGTGATGGGGGCGCACCAGGCCTGCGGCCGCGGCGAGGTCGCGATCTCCCTGAACGGGACCCTGATCGAGCATCGTCTTCTCGAGAACCCGGTGGAAAAGCCTGTGGGAGACCTGATTTTGGCGCGCGGGCAGTTTGCCGTGACGGGCGACCTGCAACGCTACCTCGAGGTCTTTGATACGGAGGCCCGTGCAGGTTTCCCGGGGCTGGACCTGACCATGGCGCCGTTGGCCGACCAGGATGACGAATAGCATGCAGGGGCGAAAGAGACAGCGCACCGGGGCGGCCCTCGTGGCCGCCCTCCGGCCATGGCCCCGTACCGGGGAGCGTGTGGCCATCTCGACCTACACGCGCGCCCTGCAACGGCAGATCCTCAGTGACATCGATAGGGCGTTGCGGGCGACGCAGGACAACGAATAGGGCCCGTGCGGCTCAAGGAGCATTTTCATGACAAACATACAGGACCTCTTTAGCGTGGATCGTCTGCGCCCGCTCGGCATGCAGCGCCGGGAGGTGCAGTGCGATATCGCGCAGGATCTGGAAACGATCCTGCAGGCACCACTCCCGCCGGCAAAGACCGTCACGACACGCGATGGTCAAAAGACCCGTCAGCAGGCCGCTTGTGGCCTGGTGCAGGCGGCGCCGGGGACCGGCAAGACCGTGGCGGCCCTTGTGGCCGCTATCCGGCACTGTCATCGCACCGGGGAGCGCGTGGCCATCTCGACCTACACGCGCGCCCTGCAACGGCAGATCCTCAATGACGGGGATATCGAGCGGGCCAAGGCCCTGACGGGTCAGGAGGTGGCGGTCGCAGTACGCGTGGGGCGCGCCAACTTCATTTCGCGCTCGCGCGTCGAGGCCTATGACGCCCTGTTTCGCCAGGAGGGCGTCGACAACGCGTTTTGGCGCGAGTTCGTGTCCTGGGTGCGATCGTGGACGCCGCGAACCCTTCCGCTTGACACAACCTTTATGGCCTGGCGGGATCAGTTCGAGTCGTTGCCGGAGGTCGATGGGCACAATCTCACGGAGGACATGCTGTCTATCGGTCAGGAATCGACCAAGGGCGGGGCGCCGGAGGATGACCCGGACGAAAAACAGGCCGATCTGGAGGGTTTGGTGCCCGAGGATGACGCGATTGCAGATGCGCGCCAGCAGGAGAAGCTGGCGCCGGCCGATGAAGACAAGAAGGACTTGTTTTACTACCGCCATCATGCGGAATACGCCAAGGAATGCGACATCGTCATTACCAACCACGCGACCATCGCCTTGCACGCCCAGAGCCGCGGCGCGATCCTGGGGAATATCGAGGCCGTGATTTTCGACGAGACCGACCGGCTGCCGGACGCGATTCGCAGCCTGTATTCCCATCGGATGCGCCCGCATTTGCTGCTGAACACCTGTGAGCGCCGCCGTGGTCGACGGGTCCCTAAACGCCAACGGCAGATCGCCAGCGCGATCGATGTTTGCCTCCAGGAGATCGGAGAGATATTTGATCGCCGGGACGTGACGCCGGCCCGGCTCAAAGAGAGCGCGCCGGCCCACTGGCAGCGCCTGGCAGACCTTCTGGATGCCTTCCGGGTGCGGGGATGCTCGTCCGATCTGCGGGGGCTCCGATTGGTCAAGGAGGCGTTTAAGGAGTCGGGCCGCAAGAGCGGGAGCGGGATCGTTTACTTGAGTTTTTCACCGATCCGCAAATACCCCGCCTTGTGCGTGGACCCCGACCCGGTCGACGTGCGCAATCTGTTGGCGAGGCTTATCACGAGCTTTACGCCGGTGGACGCTCAACAGTCGCCTGCGGCGAATGTCGCTCCGGCGGATCCGGATGTAGCCGCTGAGGTGGCTGACGAGGAGATTGAGGACCTGCCGTTCGCCGGTTTCCGACACGCCGCCTACATCTCGGCGAGCCTCGTCAATCCGATCGACCGCGATCCCATGGCCCATGTGCATCATGAGTACGGCATCGACACGGCGTCGCTGGTGAAGGCGAGCCAGCACGAGCCGCCCGTGTTCGGGTCGATGCGGTTTGTCCTGTCCGATCCGTCCGTGAAAAAGCCCTTCCTGGATCGGGATAAGGACGCTGATGGGGAAGGTCAGCAGGGATTACCCTACAATCCCGCCTGGCTGGATTATATCCGGCGGGCGATCGATCATGACCCCAAACGCCGCAAACTCGTGCTCACGCCATCGTTTCTGGATGTGCGCGAACTGCTGGCCCGCCGTGGCGTCAGCCTTTCCGACGGCGAAACCTCGCGATCCGTGATCCTGGATGGGGTCCTGTATCACCTGCCGGGCGATCCCAGTCATCAGGTGGCTACCCATGTTCGCCGGGATGACGTTCGCGCCATTATCACCCCGTCCTTGTGGGAAGGCGCCAATCTGGTGGTCGACCGGGACGATGGGCGTCGCATCGTCTGGATGCAGGACTTGATTATCACGCGCCTGCCGGTTCCGCCGAGCCCGCCGGACATTGTGCAGAACCGGATGGTTCGAGCCATCCTCGCGAACCCCAAGAAAACCATTCGGACGCGAGAGTACGCCCTGGGCCTACTGCTCCGGCAGCGGGCGACGCAGTCCTTGCGGAAACTCCTCCAGGGGATCGGACGTGGGGTTCGTGGGCCGGATGACGCCATCCGGATCTGGCTGCTCGATCCCCGATTGGAATTGCCGGCGGCTTGGGCGGAGCGTGTGCAGGAAGCGTTATACGACCAAGACGCGAGCGACACTCTGACGCTCCCGTTGGACCGTCAGAGTTTTCCGGCGCACAAGCACTGGATTAACGTGATTCCTCGCCGGTTCCAGTCTCAGATCGAACAATCCGCCTTCTTTGCGCAAAGCGGTCGTCTCTGGACCTGGGCCGACATCACTCATAAAGGAGTTGCCGCATGACACATTCTCAACAAGCGACCATCCATGTCTTTTTGCGGACACCTCTGGTCCTGGGAAAGATCGGCAACCGATCGGTTCTCGACGCGCTGCTCTTTCACCGGCTGATGTTGATCCATAACGCTGACGCGGAACGCGCGCGCGCCGATATGCCGCTCGATCGTTTGGATGCCGGCCTCTGGGCCTGCGGGGGCGGGTATGACCCGTACCGCGCGCGCAGCGTGACCCACCGTCTCATTTTTCGCCGCTTTCTGGCGACAACGGGGTCGGATGTCTCTCGCCTTCTGGAAGAACACAACGGGCTATCCCCTCAGGAGATTCCGAAGGCGTTGAGCCGCGCATTCGGTATGTTCATGTCGGCGATGTCCAGCGGCTATCCGGTGAGTCAGGCTCTGCAGGTCGATTTCCGGATGCAGGGCAACGTCGAACAGGCCTTGCGCCTGTTGCAGATGGAGCCGTTCCTGGGGCCCGGGCAGTCGTGCGGTTACGGGGAGATCGACAGCGTAAGCGCCGACTGGGAAGACGAAACCCATGACGTTTCCTGGTTGCTCACCGATCCGGACGGCTGTCTCACGCGCCCGATCCCGGACGCCTTGAGTGCCCACATCGACACCACACTGGCGTGGCCGTCGCGGGTGGCGATCGAGGCCCCGTACTGGCAGAGCCCCACCCAGCCCGGGTGGCGGCCCCGTTCCGTGGAGTCTTCCGGATAGCCCGGATCCTCCCACCCAGGCGTCCCGGCAACGGCGGCGCCGCGTTCTTTAACAATTCGGCGAACACCTACCCGCCCTGCCGTAAACCGGCCCGGCGCGGTAGTGTGCGGGAGACGGCCTAATGGCTTGTTTTCCCGCCAGAAAATGGGAAGAGCATTCCCCGCGTGCGCGGGGGTGAACCGGAGATCAACTGGGCGCGATCGACCTGGCCCTCGCATTCCCCGCGTGCGCGGGGGTGAACCGGCTTGGGCGACGGCTAAGAGACCAGCGTCTTTGCATTCCCCGCGTGCGCGGGGGTGAACCCCCTGCCCTGTCCGCCGAGCCTGGCGGTGATCGGCATTCCCCGCGTGCGCGGGGGTGAACCGAAACCTACTCCTCCGCCACGTTCCTGGAGGCAGTATTCCCCGCGCGTGCGGGGGTGAACCTAAAGACTAGGCGTCAGGCGGCACGGCGGTCTGGTATTCCCCGCGCGTGCGGGGGTGAACCGTCTCCCTTCCTGTCAAAAATCAGGACACGATCGTATTCCCCGCGCACGCGGGGGTGAACCCATGAGGCCGCGGCGCTTTTGTCCATGCCCAAAGTATTCCCCGCGCACGCGGGGGTGAACCAGTCCACCAAGGTTACGGACTCATTGAGTTGGCGTGTTTTCCCCGCGCACGCGGGGGTGAACCGGGGCCAGCGCAGCGATGCCCCCTCGCTATCAGGTATTCCCCGCGCACGCGGGGGTGAACCGAGCCTGGGTGAATCCCAGACGGCGATCGAGCAGGTATTCCCCGCGCACGCGGGGGTGAACCGTAGGTCATGTCCTCTCCCCACGCCGCCCGCTCGGTATTCCCCGCGCACGCGGGGGTGAACCTGTGCGGTTGTGTGATCTCTTCCAACCCACCCGTCGTATTCCCCGCACCAGCGGGGGTGTCCCATGCGTGTTATTCGGGAACGACGCTTCCCCATGCGCGAGCGTGGGGGAACCTTTCCAATACAGGAGATGTTAGCCATGAACGATATTCTCAACGAGGCGTCTCGCTTCTTTTACGATCACTTTGGCCACACCACTGAAGGGCAGCCGCTGAATGTCAGCGTGGAGCCCCGCGAGCAGGTCGCATGTGCCTTGTGCGGCGCGACCGGGCCTGGGGTGTACGACGGCCGCTCCAACATGCAAAAGCCGCTCTGTAAGCCGTGCTGGAGCTTCTACCAGAACAGCCCGCGTCACTTTCCCAAGGTCACGAAAGACCGGAGCTTTTCCGGCAAGGTCCAAACGCCCTGGATCGTGGATACCCAGGGCATGCGGATCTATACCAGCCCCACCGACCAGGAGCGCAACGTGCCCGACATCCAGTATGTTGCGAGGCGCGGCAACATCATGGGCGCTATTCTGCAAGACATCCTCGAGGGGGTGGTGACGCCGCCCTTTTTATGGGGCAAGTTCTCCAAGAAAAAGGAAGAGTGCCTGACCATAATCGAGGTGACCCGCAGCCTGTCCCGGGTGATCTTCTGCGACGGCAAGAGTCGTGCCCAGACCAACTACAACATGGTCCAGATCGGCGAAGCGCTGGCGCACCTGGATGCCCGGGATAACCCCAAAGAGGTGCCCAAGGTCTTGCAGAGGTGGCGGTATGGTGACGACATCCAGGGGAAGTGCCCGCGCCTGGATATCAAGAAGGGCCTTCGGGAATCGGGATATGATGACCGGATCCTGATGCCGCTCTCCCTGGGCGAGCGTCAGGCGATCGGCCAGATCCTGGACAACCGCAAAGAACAGGCTAAGGCCGACAAATTGAAAGCACGAAGCGTCCATCCCGACGCTGCCTCGTCCGTTCTAATGGAGCACGGGCTTGCCTGAATCGTCGGTGGTTTGGGGAGCGGCATGCAATGTGTTGTTTACCATCGGGAAAATGGGAGGAGTGTTCCCCGCATGCGCGGGGGTGAACCGACCTGATGTGCCGAGCGGTTTTGTCGTCGCTGGTGTTCCCCGCATGCGCGGGGGTGAACCGTCGAGGTCATCCAAAACCGGAAGTGGCGCAAAGTGTTCCCCGCATGTGCGGGGGTGAACCCCCGGCGGCGATGGCGAGAAAACCCTCCACCACGTGTTCCCCGCATGCGCGGGGGTGAACCGAACCCAGGCCAGATGAAATCCAAGGGTTGCGGGTGTTCCCCGCATGTGCGGGGGTGAACCACGCGGACCTTGGTTTGGTTGCCGACGCTACCCGTGTTCCCCACGCACGTGGGGGTGAACCAGTCGCCGGGCCGGTCCGCGTGCCGCGCCCATAGTGTTCCCCACGCACGTGGGGGTGAACCCAGAAAACCCCGGATCTACAAGTACCACAAGTGGTATTCCCCACGCACGTAGGGGTGAACCCAGAACAACACCAGCAACGCCCGCGACGCGGCTGTGTTCCCCACGCACGTGGGGGTGAACCGTCGCGGAGGCGCTTGATGATGTGGACGGTCAGGTGTTCCCCACGCACGTGGGGGTGAACCATGATGAGTGACCAGCATGCCCGCGCCGGTCTCGTGTTCCCCACGCACGTGGGGGTGAACCCGAGGGGGCGGCGCTTCGTGAACGGCGGGAGGCGTGTTCCCCACGCACGTGGGGGTGAACCTCGGGGCAAGGAAAGGTAGCACGAATCGCCACAGGTGTTCCCCACGCACGTGGGGGTGAACCCAGCACGTCCTGCTTATGGAGGCCATACAGTTTGTGTTCCCCACGCACGTGGGGGTGAACCCTGGGCACTCAGGATGAGCACGTCACGGTCGGGGTGTTCCCCACGCACGTGGGGGTGAACCAAAAGAGTTGCGCAAATTGCCCGGGGGCTTTTTGTGTTCCCCACGCACGTGGGGGTGAACCAGGCGCCCTTGCATGGCCTCACGCATGGCGCGGGTGTTCCCCACGCACGTGGGGGTGAACCGAGAGGGATACCAGCAACATCAAGCCCACCGGGGTGTTCCCCACGCACGTGGGGGTGAACCCGCGCGTCCCTGCGCACCACCATGATCGTTACGGTGTTCCCCACGCACGTGGGGGTGAACCGGCAGCGATTGGCACAAGCCGGCGCTTGCCGACTGTGTTCCCCACGCACGTGGGGGTGAACCGATTAAACTTGTCCACGACCATCCACCCCTCAGGTGTTCCCCACGCACGTGGGGGTGAACCATCACGAACCACGCCGCATCGCCCTCCACTACCGTGTTCCCCACGCACGTGGGGGTGAACCTCGGGCCAAGGCATCGGCGATGGTGGTGCTCTCGTGTTCCCCACGCACGTGGGGGTGAACCGATCATATCGCCCCGCTCGGGGTTATAAAACAGGTGTTCCCCACGCATGTGGGGGTGAACCGCAAACGGGCAGAAATGGCCTACGTTACGGTGGGTATTCCCCACGCATGTGGGGGTGAACCTTCTCCCGATGGAGGGAGATTGCCCTCGCTTTGGTATTCCCCACGCATGTGGGGGTGAACCCTAGGCAAACGGGCGGCGAGGACCTATCTTAACGTATTCCCCACGCATGTGGGGGTGAACCAACACCAAAGAGGCCAAAGAGGCGGCGGACGGTGTATTCCCCACGCATGTGGGGGTGAACCCAATACAAGGCCTTACGGAAGCTGCACCCTAACGTATTCCCCACGCATGTGGGGGTGAACCACCACACATCCGCGACCGGCACGCCCTGCTCCGGTATTCCCCACGCATGTGGGGGTGAACCATAACAAGCGGTATCGACGGTAGCAAAAGGCCAGGCCTCGTTACATACGGTATAGTCTGCTATACTTACCTCACACTCACGCACACCTCACACACGATGCCAGCACACGAACATCAGCCCCAACGCTACGGCTGCTACGATCGGAAGATCGTACCTACCATGCGCTATCAGGTCGGCTGGACAGAGGATGGCCGCCGTCTCATGGCGGACCGGCCGTTCCGTCTCGGCCACGTTTGCCAGTGGGAGGCGCGCCACGCGGATCCGCGGTGCGCCGGGTGCCAGGCGCCATGACTATACAACGCACGCTGGCCGCGTTCTCTGTGGCGCCAGATCGCATTTCCCTGCTGAAGGCTCAGGGCGACGACGCCGTTGCGATCCGTGATCTCCTGGCGACCTTGGGGTTTGTCACGCCATCCCCCAAAGAGCTTGAGTCGTCGTTTACCGCGGCGCTCCGCCACCCCTCCCGCTACATTCCCGAGCCGACCATAGTCGAGGTTACGGTCTACAAGCACAAGAACGGCGAAACCACCCACACGAAGGAACATTTCTTCACCGGATTCGAGCAAACGGCGGTCGTGTTGTCGTACATCAAGGGTCGCCTGGGTCTGCGTTCGCCCACGAAACTGGCGCGAGAAACGATAAAGGAGGCTTTTAGAGATCGTGACTATAGGGAACGACATCCTCATCCAGGAGCGGCGCCTACCGAAGACCTAGCCTCCTTTTATCAGGATCTGCGGGTTACCAGTGTCCGCTTGGCGCAGATGGCAGGCCTTCTTTTGGCGCATGACCGGAACGTCACGAAAAATTGGAAGGGGACCCTTATACGCGACGCCGCCCTCAGCGGCTACGTCCAGGAACCCCTGGAAAGCCTCATCCGGACCGCCGGCACCATGGACTGGGAGGGTCGCCCGTATCGCGAGATGGCCTTTCACCTCTTGATCTATGCCGCCCTCTATCAGGGTGCGGCGCGCCGCACAGAACAGTGGATCACGTCCCGGTACGCCATTTCGCTGCAAGACATGGCGGAAAAGAGCCCGGACCAGGAGGTCCCGGCATTGATCGTTCTCACGGATAAGGGCACCGCGTTGCCATCAAACCAATGGCGTCCGGTTGTTCCGCAAGACTTGGAGATCATCAGGCAGGGGTGCCCCCTGCCCCCGTTCCCGATGTTCCTGGGCAAGACGGATTCCGAAACGCCGTCGAAGACGACATGGGCCATGGTTCCCGAGGCCACGGTGAGCAAACAAGGGGGGTGGTGTACACCGGATCCCGCCTACAAGAATTCCGTGGACTGCCCGGATTACCAGTCCATCCACACACCCGATAAAGCGCTCGCCTCGCTGCCGGGGGACACATCCCGCCTGGCCGAGATTTGCACCATCGAGGCCGTCTTGCGGGCGCTTCAGATAGCCTGATGGCCACGCCCCGCACACCCGTAGGAACGCTCTGGCCGCTGGACCGGATCGAGTACGTCCAGTGGCTTTGGTATTGTGGCCTGTCGCCCCACAAGATCCAACGCACCATACACTGTAGCCGCGGTGTCCTCATGCGGCACCTGCGCGTCGATCTTCGCCATCTCAGGGCGCTCCGGGCGCGAGAGGCAGGATGCGATTCCAATCTCGACCGGGAAGCCGGCGGGGAGGCTTGGGTTCGCGACGGGAATTAGGGTATACTGCCATGACAGTATATCGCCCCATCGGGAGGCCCTATGGCCAACGAACCCACCAAGACCCCAGTAACCCCCATGACCTACGGCGTTGCCCTGGAGCTGACCGAGATTAACTCTAAGGACCAGACCGTGCGTGGCGTGGTCCACCTGGACACCCCGCCCCTCCTGAAGAAGGGCGAAGAGATCACCGTCTCCTTTAGCCACAAAGAGGCCCAGTGGGCCAAGATCGAGACGAGCCTCAAGAAGGGTCAGGCGGCCCCGGTCAAAGGGGTCACCGAGAAGTCCATCATCGTGCTCGAGAACGCCTACCGGGACGAGAACGGCAAGATCATCGCCCGATGGGCGCGCACCGCGCGCTCGGCGCTCAAGGCCCTTCAGGACGGCACCTTACATGATCGCCGCAAGGTCATGCCGGCCTGGGTCTCGGAGCCCGTGTTGGCCTTCAAGAACCCGAATCCCACTGCCGATGACCCCGATTACGTCATGTGGCCGCTTACGGCGACCAGCCTCAGCACGCTCGATCGCACAGGGCAGGTTCGGGAATACAACAAGGAATGGCTCGTGTCTCGCCTAGAGGAGGCCCGACGCATCGTCGAGATTCCGGTCTCCGTCTATCTGCGTAGCTTCACCCTGAAGTCCCCCATGGTGACCCAGGACACCGACGTAAACGAGGTCCGGGCGGCCCTCACGGCGTCCCTGGAACAGGGTGATGGGGCCGTGGTGATGTACCTCGATGCCAGCAAACCGCGTCCAGGATGGCGGTG
>JAJZZU010000103.1 GCA_021797365.1 Pseudomonadota bacterium
GCATGCGCGTCCTGCGGCGCACCGACTACCCCGACGGACGCTTCACACTGGCATTTGTCGGCTACGGCGACGAACGCGATACCGCGGTCCTCGAACTCACCCATAATTGGGACACCGCGAGCTACGAAATGGGTACGGGCTTTGGGCATATCGCGATCGAGGTCGCGGATGCGGCCGCGGCGTGCGCGCAAGTCGCCACCGCCGGGGGTCGCGTCACGCGCCCGGCGGGGCCGATGAAACATGGAACGACGGTCATCGCCTTCGTCGAGGACCCGGACGGCTACAAGATCGAATTCATCGAACGACACGGACCGCGACGCGCATGAACAAGTCTGCCCAGGCCGCCCTCCCGCTTTATGATCTTCAGGTGCGGACCGCCGAAGGCGGCGTGCAGGATCTGGGCGCCTACCGCGGACATGTGCTGCTCATCGTTAACGTGGCGAGCGGTTGCGGATTCACGCCGCAATACATGGGGCTCGAGCAGCTCCACCGCCGGTACCGCGAGCAGGGCCTAGTCGTCCTGGGCTTTCCGTGCAATCAATTCGGGGGTCAGGAGCCGGCGGCCGATGCCGAGATCCAGGCCTTTTGCCGACAGCGCTATGACGTCACGTTTCCGGTGTTCGCCAAGATCGAAGTCAATGGCGCGCACGCCGACCCGCTCTTTCAGTGGCTGACCGCGCGCGCCCCCGGCCTGTTCGGCACGCGCGCCATCAAATGGAACTTCACCAAGTTCCTCGTTGGTCGTGCCGGCCAAGTGCTCGGACGTTACGCCCCGCGCACCCGCCCCGAGGCCCTGGCGCGCCCCCTCACGCGCGCCCTGAGATCATCATGAGCCCTCTCCCGCAGCGACGCCCCCCACAAACAGAAGGGACGCCCCTCACATGCGCGAGCCGTCGGTCCGCGGCACCCACATCGGGTAGTCCGTGTAACCCTCGGCGCCGCCGCCGTAGAACGTCCGGGGGTCCGGGGTGTTCAAAGGCCCTCCGTCCCGCAACCGCGCCGGCAGATCGGGGTTGGCCAGGAACAAGCGGCCAAACGACACCAGATCGGCGTCACCGGAGGCCACGACCGCCTGGGCCTTGGGCCCATCATATTCGCCATTGACCATCAGGATACCCTTGTAGAACGACCGGAAATAGCCAATGGGAAGCTGCACCCCGCCGTGACGGATGTCGGCCTCCAAGGCCTCCATGATGTGGATATAGGCAAGCCCATACGGTTCGAGGGCCTTGACCATGGCGGTAAACGTCGCCTTGGGGTCTGAATCCCGCATATCGTTCATAGTCCCGCTCGGCGACAGCCGTATCCCCACCCGGCTGGCCGGCCACACCTCAAGCACCGCCTCCAGGACCTGGAGCGGGAAGCGCAGGCGGTTTTGCAGCGACCCGCCATAGATATCGGTGCGCCGATTCGAGCCGTCGCGCAGGAATTGATCCAGGAGATACCCGTTGGCGTTATGGATCTCCACCCCGTCAAAGCCCGCCGCCTGCGCCTTGCGCGCGGCCTCGCGATACTGCTCGCGGATGTGCGGTAACTCGTCTGTGGCCAGCGCCCGCGGCGTCACGAACTCCTGCGGCCCTTCATAGGTCGCGGCCTGGCCTGCGGGTTTGATCGCGCTGGGCGCAACCGGCAATTGTCGCCCGGGCTGGAGCGACGGGTGCGAGATCCGTCCGACATGCCAAAGTTGCAGCACCATATGGCCGCCTTCGGCATGCACGGCGTCGGTCACCCGTCGCCATCCGGCAACCTGCTCATCGGTGTAAATCCCGGGAGTATCGGGATAACCCAGACCCTCGGGCGCGATCTGCGTGGCCTCGCTTATGATCAGACCCGCGCTCGCCCGCTGGCGGTAATACTCGACATTTAGATCGTGCGGGACGAACCCGGGACCAGCGCGATTGCGTGTAAGTGGCGCCATCACGATGCGATTGCGCAGAGGCCACGCGCCGACTTGAAGTGGCGAAAACAAGGTCGGCGGCTCGCGCCCCGGGCGGGTCTCGGCTCCCGCCCCCGGCTGCGACCTGTGGGTCTTCTGGTCCATGCACTTACCCCCTCTTCATACGCATTCATGACAAATGAAACGGGTGCGAACGCGCCGTTACGGTGGTCCTTTTGCATCCCGGGGAATAATCCTCATGATGCCACCCGACCCACGCATCCGCCAAGGCCTTTGGACCGGGAGCACACCCGGCCCATGGCCCGCCGCCGGGGATTGTGGTTATGGGTCGCGACCAGTATGGGCGGCATATCCGGGGATGCCCGAAGCGCGGCCATGCACCCAAAATGCCCGCGTCGCGGCGGCCACGCCACCCCTTGGTGCAAACGGCCACCGCGCCTCGCCCGCCCATCCCACAGATCGCGTAGCACCGACTGATCACGCCCCTGGCGTGGATATTGCTTGGGCGTTCGGGGACCCGACCGTCAGGGACGGCGGCGGGTCCTCTTCCTGAGGGATATGCCCATGCCGGATCTACGCCATAAGGAACATACGCAAGACGCGGTCTCGGACCGTGAACGCCTCAGTGCCGGGCGCCTGGCGATCACCTGGATGGGCTTCCCCTTCATTCTTGCCATCACCATGACCGGATCGGTCCTGGCCTTGACCGCGGGCCTGCGCACCGCGGTCCTGGCTACCATGGTCGGCAGCCTCGCCATGTTCGTCTATGTCGGGACGCTTGGTGAATGGGGATGGCGCTCCGGGCAAAGCTTCGCGCAGATCGCGCAGGGCGTTTACGGGCGGCGCGGCTACCGTATCGTCTCCGGCCTCCTGTCAACGCTGGTCCTCGGATGGTTTGCGATCAACACCGCGATGCCCGCGGAGATCCTGGCGTCGGCCTACCACATTCCCTACCCGGTCACCGCCGCGGTCCTCGGCATCCTCTATGTGGCCATCACCGCCACCGGCATCGTCGGCTTGAGCCGCCTGTCGCTCTCGGCAGTGCCTGTCTATGCCGTGCTCCTCGTGTATGGATTGGCGCACCTCGCGCTTCGCACCGCTGCGGGCACGCCGTCGGCGTGGCCTGTCCCCACTATGGGCTTTTGGCCGGCCCTGTCGGCGGTCCTCGCAGCGTTCGCCGACTCCGGTACCTTAGCGCCGGACTTCAACCGTTGGGCCAAGACCCGCGCCGCCTCGTGGATCGGAAGCGCCTGTGGCTTTCCGCTCGGCTTTGGACTGGCTATGGGGGCTGGCGAACTCTTCACCGGATTCCTGCGCGCGGCCCATGCCTCTTATCTTCATCCCTTCCAGAACGGTAACCCGGTAGGGTACCTCCTTGCATTCGGCGGCCTGCCCGCGGCCTTTGCGGTTGCGGTCGCCGTCATCAACCAGGGATCGAACGCCACCCACTGCCTCTACAACAGCACCGTCGGGGCCGCCAAACTCATGAGCTTGCGCTATCGCGCCACGGCGCTATGGCTGGGGCTCCTCGGTGTGGCGCTGGCCGCAAGCGGCGTATGGAAATACCTTCTCGACTGGCTGCAGGTGATCGGTTTCGCGGTCCCGCCGATCGGTGGGGCCTTGATCGCGCGTTACCGCGCCGTGCTCAAACAAGACGGCGCAGCCGAACTCGCTGATCGCACCCCATACGCGCCCTGGATCGGCACGGCTGTCGGCTGGATAGCGGGCGGCACGATCCTACTTACACACTCCGACGCTACGGCACCGCTCGCCCTCGTCACCTTCGCAGCCGGCTTTCTCGCAACCTCGATACTGGATGCGCGCACCGCCGCACGCCGCCAGCCGCAACCCGCGAAGCCCTAGGAAGCCGGGTAGCGGGTACGGCGACTCGGCGTCTCACCAGGGTCTCGGCGACGCGTAGACGCACTGCCGATCGGGGTCGGGGTCAGCCGGTAGACCGTGGGCTCGGTGTGCACCTAGGCGGTCATGCCATCAGGGTGTGCACCGCGACACGCAAAAAGAAGCACACTATCGGCAACCCCGGCGCCGAGCACAGCCCCGGCGTCGCTGGCATCGCCCGCCAAAAATGGCGGATGTCGCCTAGGCGCACGATCACCGAGACATGTCCGGGTGTATACCCAGGGGTCGGGGCCATCACGGCATCGCGCCTTGGCGATGACGCCGGTGGACGCGAAGGACCTAGGCCGGACCGGAAAAGTCATGGCGGCCGCGTCAGGCCCTCCGGCCAGTGGTGCGCCCCATAAGCGCAGCACCGCACCCCATGCGCACGCCAGGCACCACTCGAGCACCAAGCCAGACGGCGCTGCGCGAGGCGGCAAAGCCCGCCTGTGTGGTCAGTAAGCAGATGGGCGTGCAGGACGGTTCGCGCATCCGGGACGCGCACGCCCAGGTAGGCGAGCGCCGGTAATCGGGATGCCGTCGCGGGAAATAACGCGACCGGCCGACGCAGCTCTACCCGACGTCGGCCAGGATGGTCCCCTCCGATGACCTAATGAACCACGCAGCGATCGGCGGCCAATCGCTCTATCGCCATCACCCATGACCCGCAAAGGCCCTCCCAGTGTGCGCACTATCGGGCCTCCGTGAGGCGCACACGGCCAGCGCTCATGGTGAACCGTCGTTCACGGTGCGGGCAAAAGTCTCTACGTTCACCCCCCAGGCCCCTGGCGGGCGCCGCGCGTCACGCCCTCAGCCGACATCACCCGCCCCTGCGCTGGCCATGATCCGTTCGACGCCGCGCCCGAAGACTCGCACACCATAGCGCATGGCGGCGGATTGGGCCGCCAGCCGCCCCTCGCAACGCTCAAAGCGATAATGCGCCAGCCCGGCGGTACGCACGATCTCGCATTGCGCAGGCACCTCATCCGGGGGCCACGAGACAACCGATGCCGACATCATCATGCATGGCACGAGGTTACCGGTTGATAACCTGTCTGTCACCGGCCGGCCCGCGGGCCGGCCGCGCTTCGTGCCAACGGGACAGTAGGCAGGCAGCGCGTGGGCGCGGCCAACGACTGCTAGTCACATGCCCCGTAACGGTGCATGCTGGCATCGGGCAGCGCGCCACGGGCGAGCGCCGCCCCTTGAATCGGCGGCGCCGGCCGGATTGGCGGGTCGGCGGCGAGTACGCCCCGGATGCGCGCCGCCGGGGATACAGGGCCATGCGACCGCGACCCGCCGCGCCGATCCTCGACCATGACCTATCGATATTGTTGCATATTTAAATATCTGAGAAAGGCAGTCCCTGGCCGCGGAACCATGGCGGCACATGCCGGGTGCGTCGAGGTCCAGGGCACATTGCGTAGTAGCGAAGGCCATGGGCCTGCGTCACCAGCAAGGCGGCAGCAAGGGGCCGGGCAGGCCCTGAATAGGGTCCCCCTCCCAACTCCGGTGTCGGATGGCACGAAGTATGCTAAGGGATGGCGCTCAAAGCGGCACGGAGGCCCTCGAACGACGGAGATCGCAGAGACCATGGCATGGTCACAGGCGCAAGGACGAACCTTACAGTGATCAGATACATGGACCGGCAAACTGCTTAAGGCAGGGGAGGGGCTGCCGGGGAGACGAGTCGGACCAGGGAGGGGGTGTGGCAATGGACAACAAGAACAGCGGATCTATCGACGTCGAATTTTTGCACCGCCTGGTGCGCGAGCTCGATATCGGCCGGTTCTTTCATATCGCCGCCGAGGGGCTGGCCACACACCTGGGTGCCGACGGCGCGGCGCTCATCGTCCGCGAGGAACCCGATCGCCTGCGCTACCGCTTCTTCCATGGTCTGCCGGCGCGACATCAATCGCTTGCCGCCTACTCGTTCAACGACCGTCTCGGGGTGGCCGGCGCGGCACTCCACACCCGCAAACCGATCCTCGTCACCGATTATGCTGCCAGCCCCTACGCCCTTCCCGAGTACGTCGAATCAGGCCTCACCGCGAGCCTCTGCAGTCCGGTCACAGCCGATGGCCGGGTGCTCGCGATCCTCGCCATCTCATGGTTTCATGTCCCACGCCGGCTCCCTGATCCGGAAGACATGCGCATGATTGCGCTCGTCACCGACTTCGTCGGCGCCGCGCTGCATCGCTATCACACCGAACAGCGCTTACGCGAACTGGCCATGCACGATCCGCTTACGGGCGCTGCCAACCGCAACCTGCTCTACGATCGCCTGAACCACGCCATGACCATGGCGATACGACGCGAGCGGCTGATGGCGGTCATCACCTTCGACATCGATAACTTCAAGATGATCAACGACAAACTCGGCCACACCATGGGCGATGCCCTACTTGTCGAGGTGCGGCAGCGGGTCCAGGACCTGATCCGGGTCGGCGACACCCTGGCACGCCTAGGCGGCGATGAGTTTGCCCTGCTCCTCGAAGATGTGAGCCGCTACAGTGAGATCGAGGTGGTCATAGAACGCATCCGTCAGGCGCTGCGCATCCGTTGGGGTACGGCAGCCCTGCAGATTGCCGTCAGCATCAGCCTCGGTTATACGGTATATCCGGTCGATGCCGGCGCCGACCAGGCGCTTTTGCACAACGCCGATATCGCCATGTACGAGGCCAAACGCGCCGGCGGCCATAGAGGCCTGCTCTTTACGCACGCCATGGCGCTGGCCGCCGCCCACAGAGGCGATCTCATATTGGAGTTCGGCCGGGCCCTGGAGCGCGGAGAGCTGGTCCTCTATTATCAACCGATAGTCGACATCAGGACCGGCGAGATGGTATCCGCCGAGGGCCTGCTCCGCTGGCGCCATCCAGTCCATGGGCTTCTGGCGCCGCCCCAATTCATGGGGGCTATAGAACACACCTACAACAGCCTGAAACTCGACGCCTGGGTGATAGCCGAGGCCGTGGCGGTGCTGGCACGCTGGCAGAGCCGAGGGATCTTCAAGAAACTGCACATCAATCTGTCGACCTCGTCGATCGAGAATCATCGGTTCTGCGAGACCCTGCGGCGTACGCTGGCGGCCTCCTCGGCGGCCATAGATCCGCGCTACCTTGGGGTCGAACTCGTCGAATGGAGCACCATTCAGGACCTCGAGTCAGCGCGCGCGCTCATCATGGACTGCCGGGCACTGGGTATATCGGTGGCCCTCGACGACTTCGGGACCGGCTACGCATCACTCCAGCACCTTCGGTCACTGCCTATCGACAGCATCAAGATCGACAGCAGCTTCGTGTCCGGACTGGCGCGCGAGCCCGCCGACCGGATTCTGGTGCAGAGCATGATCAGCGCCGCGCAGGCCTTCGGCATCGAGGCGGTGGCCGAGGGCATAGAGACCGGGGAGCAGAATCAACTTCTGATCGCCATGGGCTGCGTATGTGGGCAGGGGTACCTGTTCGCGCCTCCGCTTGCCGAAGAGGCCCTATGGTTGATATCCTCCTCGCCCTGAAGGACAAGGATTCCTTCCTGCCAGCAGCAGCCCTACTTCAGCCGCTTTGATTGACCCATCCCCTTTGGTTTGGGCCAACTTCACGGCTTACGCCGCGAAACAGGCTACCCCGGCGTGCCCCGCCGTTATTCCCTTTGCAGGGTGCAACCCTCTTGCGAGGATGTTCTGTGCCGCATTCCCATCGGCATGGGCTTCATACCCACAGTGCAGGCAATGGAACACCGCCTGTACTTTACGGTTTCCGGCGTCCACCACACCGCAAACCGAACAGGTTTGCGAGGTATAGGCTGGGTTCACCAGGAGCAGCATGCCGCCGGCCCACTGGAGCTTGTAGCCCAGCATGTGTTTGAGCATGCCCCATCCCTGATCGAGGATGGATTTGTTCAGCCCCGCCTTTTGCCGAACGTTGTGTCCGTGTTGCTCGACCGTTCCCTGTGCGGAGCCGGTCATGTTCCGTACTTTCAGGTCTTCTAGCACCACGACCGCGTGGTTTTTGCTGACATTGCCGGCCGCATGGCCGGTGGTAGTGCTGATCTGATGCAGTACGGTCTTGCGAATCTCCGCGATGCGCTGATGCAAGCGCGCGATTGTGGCCTTCTGTTGCTTCCAGTTGGCCGAGAACTTCACT
>JAJZZU010000104.1 GCA_021797365.1 Pseudomonadota bacterium
CCGGTCCGTTTCCCACGGAACTGTTCGACGCCATCGGCGATCGGCTCGGTGATCGCGGCCAGGAATTCGGCGCCACCACCGGCCGCAAGCGTCGCTGTGGATGGTTCGATGCCGTGGCCGTGCGCCGAATTCCTGGCCGAGATCATGGGTTATCGTGACCGGCTCGCGAAGATCTGTTGCGATGTCCCGGAGGCCCTCGACGCCCATCAGGCGCGCGGTGAATCCCTGCTCTTTGAAGGGGCGCAGGGCACCTTCCTCGATATCGATCACGGCACCTATCCGTTCGTGACCTCCTCGAACACCAGCGCCGGCGCCGCCGCCACTGGGTCCGGCGTCGGCCCGCATGCGCTCCATTACGTGCTCGGAATCACCAAGGCCTACGCCACACGCGTCGGGGCCGGTCCGTTTCCCACGGAACTGTTCGACGCCATCGGCGATCGGCTCGGTGATCGCGGCCAGGAATTCGGCGCCACCACCGGCCGCAAGCGTCGCTGTGGATGGTTCGATGCCGTGGCCGTGCGCCGCGCGCGCCAGATCAATGGATTTTCGGGGCTTTGCATCACCAAGCTCGACGTCCTGGATGGCCTCGATACGGTGAAGATCTGCGTGGCCTACGAGGTCGACGGTAAGCGTCGTGGAACACCTCCGGCGGCGGCTGAGACCCTGGCGCGATGCCAGCCGGTGTACGAGGAGATGCCGGGATGGGGCGAATCGACGGTCGGAATTCGCCGCCTCGAGGAATTACCGGCCAATGCCCGGCGCTACCTCGATCGGCTCCAGGAACTGACCGGCACGCCCATCGACATCATATCGACCGGCGCGGATCGCGAGGAAACCATCGTGATACGTAATCCATTTCAGGAATAATGGGCTTTAGCTTATAAGCGCACGCCGGACTTGGTACCGAGGAGAGGACTTGAACCTCCACGGGGTTACCCCCACTAGCACCTGAAGCTAGCGCGTCTACCAATTCCGCCACCCCGGCCCGGCATGGCTTCAAGGCCGGCGACTCTACCGAGAACAGGACACGATGTCAACGCGAAACGATCCCCCACAATTCCACGACCCCGAGGCCGAGCGAGAGGCCCAGAACTATGAGTTTCCCGTGCCGAGCCGCGAGGCCGTCATGGCCTATCTCGGATCGCAGGATGAGCCGGTCCCGCTGCGCCAGCTGCTAGAAGACCTGGGGGTGCGCGGCGAACGCGACGTCGAGTCCTTCGGGCGGCGCTTGCGCGCCATGGAGCGGGATGGCCAGCTTTTGAAGAATCGCCGCGGGCGTTATGGCCTGGTGCAGCGCATGGATCTCATCCAAGGGCGCGTGATCGGCCATGCGGATGGCTTCGGGTTCCTGGCGCGCGAGGATGGCAACGACGACCTATTTATCCCGGCGCGCGAGATGCGCAAGGTCCTGCACGGCGATCGCGTAGTGGCCCATGTGGCCAGCCTCGACGCCCGTGGACGTGGCGAATGTCTGATCGTGGAGGTACTGGAACGCGCCCAGAAACAGGTTGTGGGGCGTTACCGCGTGGAGCGTGGGGTAGCCTTCGTAACCCCCGATGATCGCCGTATCGGACGCGACATCATGATCGGCGACGACCCGGGGGCAATGACCGCTCACGGCGGCGAGATCGTGGTGTGCGAGATACTCGAGCAGCCGACGGCCAAGAGCCCGCCTGTCGGACGTATCGTCGAGGTGCTTGGCGATCGCGACGCGCCAGGGATGGAGATCGAGATTGCGCTCCGCAAATACGATCTTCCGCATGAGTTCGGGCGGGCCGTGCAAGACGAGGTGGCCGGTCTTGCACCGACCATAGACGCCGCGGAGGCCGCGCGCCGCGAAGACCTGCGCGATCTGCCGCTTGTCACCATAGACGGGGAGGACGCGCGCGATTTTGACGATGCCGTCTATTGTGAGAAGAACCGCGGAGGCTGGCGGCTTGTGGTCGCGATCGCCGATGTGTCGTACTACGTGAGGCCCGGCACCGCGCTCGATGAAGAGGCTCGGGCGCGCGGAAATTCGGTGTATTTCCCGAAGGCCGTGATCCCCATGCTCCCCGAGGTGTTGTCAAACGGCCTGTGCTCCTTGAACCCGGATGTCGACCGGTTATGCATGGCCTGCGAAATCCAGCTGGACCGGTATGGCAAGTTCAAGAAATATCGCTTTTTCGAGGCCGTCATGCGGTCCCGCGCGCGCCTCACCTATACCGAGGTCGCCTCCCTCCTTGCCGGCGGCGCACAGGCGGCACCGGAACGCGCATCGCTCATGCCGGCCCTGGAGGCCCTCTACGGCCTCTATCGGGTTTTGCATGCCGCCCGCGCGAAACGCGGATCCGTGGATTTCGAGTTGCCCGAGACCCGCATCGTGTTCGACGCCAACCGCAAGATCGAGCGCATAGAACCGCTGGTGCGTAACGATGCCCACAAGCTCATCGAGGAATGCATGCTGGCGGCCAATGTCTGTGCCGCGCAATTTCTCATCGATCGGGGCGTGCCGGCGCTCTTTCGGGTGCATGCAGGACCGACACCCCAGAAGCTGAAGGATCTGCGCGTCATGCTGTTCGAGATGGGGCTCGAGCTGGGCGGTGGCGACAAGCCGAGCGGGAAGGATTACGCGGCGCTGCTCGCGCAGGCCCCACCCGGACCCGAGGGGCGACTCCTGCAGACGCTGCTCTTACGTAGCCTGAGTCAAGCGATGTATGGGCCCGAGGATGTCGGCCACTTCGCCCTGGGCTATGAGCATTACACGCATTTCACCTCACCGATCCGTCGCTATCCGGATCTGGTCGTGCACCGCGCCATCAAGGGTGCGCTCGGGGAAATACCCGCGCGCGCCCCAGACATGTCGATGAAAGCCATTGGCGAACACTGCTCGCTGACCGAACGCCGCGCCGACGACGCTACGCGTGATGTGATCCGCTCGCTGAAGACCGAATATATGGCCGACAAGGTCGGACAGGAGTTCGACGCGGTGGTGAGCGGGGTGATGGCCTTCGGGCTCTTTGTCGAACTCGCGGATATTTACGTCGACGGCCTGGTGCACGTGTCCTCGCTCGGCCATGACTACTATCACTTCGACCCAGCCCATCATCGCATGGTCGGGGAGCGCACCGGCCAGCACTACCGGCTTGGTGATGCCGTGCGCGTGCGATTGCTGCGCGTCGACGTAGATGAGGGCAAGCTCGACTTTGAGCTCATCGCGCAGACCACGGAGAGGGCGGCGCGCCCCGACGGCGCTTCGCGCCCCAGGCGCCGCCGCCGATCGCGTCGTGGCTGACGATGCCTTCGCGGAGCTGATCGCGGGCCCGCACGCGGTAGCGGCGGCCCTGAAGGCCCACCCGGATACCGTCGATTGCGTCTGGATCGCCAAGGAGCGGTCCGATGAACGCGTGCATGGTATCGTGGCCTTGGCGCGTGCCGTGCACGTGCTGGTCCACCAGAGCCCGCGCACGGCCCTCGACCGCATGGCCCCGGGGCTTGCGCACCAAGGGGTGCTGGCGCGCCGCCGACGGGTGGAGCGCCCGCGCGAAGAGGACCTGGTGGCCCATCTCGGGCGACTGGTGCAGCCCTTGGTGCTGGTCTTGGACGGGGTGCAGGACCCGCATAACCTCGGGGCCTGCCTGCGTAGCGCAGAGGGCGCGGGGGTGGATCTTGTGATCGTGCCACGACATGCCCGCGCGCCGCTGTCGGCGGTCGCCTCGCGTGCGGCCTGCGGGGCCGCCGAACGTCTGCCGCTCTACGAAGTGGCCAATCTCGCGCGCACCTTGCGCGCACTGAAAGAGGCTGGGCTGTGGGTGGTGGGCGCGGCCGCCAATGCCCAAGCCTCCCTGCACGACAGCCCGCCTCCGACCCCCACCGCATGGGTCTTAGGCGGGGAGGGATCGGGGTTGCGGCGCCTGACCCGGGAGGCCTGCGATGTGCTGGTACGCATCCCCATGCACGGGCACACCGAGAGCTTGAACGTGTCGGTGGCCACCGGGCTGTGCCTTTATGAGAGTGTACGCGCGCGGGCGGCCGCCAAGGCCCATCCCCCGGAAATTGCGTTACCCCCCATAAATCACTAGAATGGCGCCCGCACCTTGCCTGTGGCACTGGGTCACAGGCTTTACAGCCATAAGGGGCCATCATGCGTCATTACGAAATCGTGTTCCTGGTCCATCCGGACCAGAGCGAGCAGGTACCCGCCATGATCGAGCGCTATCGCTCGCTCATAGAAGGCGGCGACGGCCGTATCCATAGACTCGAGGACTGGGGTCGGCGCCAGCTTGCCTATCCGATCAGCAAGGTCCACAAGGCCCACTACGTGCTCATGAACATCGAATGTACACCAGCAATCCTGGCTGAGCTCGAAACCGCGTTCAAGTTCAATGATGCGGTGATCCGGACCTTGACGCTGGCGCGTGACGAGGCGGTCACCGCGCCATCACCGCTGGCCAAGGAAAACCAGGACGCAGCGCCGGCACGACCGGTGCGGGCGCGTGTTGACGAAGACGGGGTCGAGCGGGACACCGCCGAGACCTCGGTCTAAGGAGAGAGTCCATGTCGCGCTTTTTTCGCCGCAAGAAGTTCTGCAAATTTACCGCCGAAGGCACAGTCGAGATCGATTACAAGGACCTCGCGACCCTGAAGGCTTACATTACCGAGACCGGCAAGATCATCCCGAGCCGCAATACCGGCACCAAGGCCCGTTATCAGCGTCAGCTCGCGCGTGCCGTGAAGCTCGCCCGGCATCTCGCGCTTTTGCCGTATAGCGACGCGCACAACTAAGGAACGCGCCCATGCAGATCATTCTCCTTGAGAAAATCCGGAATCTCGGCGACCTGGGCGACCAGGTGACCGTGAAGCCCGGCTTCGGGCGCAATTTCCTGATCCCGAAGGGTAAGGCGGTACGCGCCACCCCCGAGAACAAGGCGCGCTTCGAATCCGAACGCGCGGAACGCGAACGGCGTCAGCAAGAACAGCTGGCGAATGCCAGAGCGCGTGCCGAACGGCTCGGTGGAGTCACCATACAGCTCGTACGCAAGGCCGGGGAAGAGGACCGCATTTTCGGGTCGGTGGGGACGTCCGATATCGCCGAGGCCATGGTCGCTGCCGGTTTCGAGATCGCCAAGGCCGAGATCGAGCTACCCAATGGGCCGCTGAAGACTGTGGGGGATCACGAACTGCAGGTGAGCCTGCATCCCGAGGTGACGGCCACCATCATCGTGTCGGTCGTCGCGGAATCCTAGGACCGGCGGCCACGGTCGCCGAGGGGGTAGGCCATGACCGATAAGACCGCGGGCGCTCCGCGCGTCCGCGGCGGCGTGGAACCGCGGGTGCGCGTCGCCCCGCAGTCCCTGGAAGCCGAACAGGCGGTCCTCGGCGGGCTTTTGCTTGACGCCGGGGCCTGGGACCGTATCGCCGATCGTATCTCCGAGGTCGATTTCTACCGGCGCGAGCACCAGACCATCTTCGCGGCCGTGGCCGGCCTTCACGAGGATGGGCGGCCGGTCGACATCGTGACCGTGAGCGAACGTCTCGGCGCCGGTCCCCTGGAGGCGGTGGGCGGGCTTGGCTATCTGGGGGCGCTCGCGGAAAATACCCCCAGCGCCAACAATATCCAGGCCTATGCCGACATCGTGCGCGAACGCGCCTTGGTGCGGCGCCTGATCGAGGTGGTCAACGATATCGGCGACAAGGCCTACCAACCGGAGGGCCGCAGCGCCGTCGAATTGCTCGACTACGCCGAGCGCGGGGTATTCGCGATCACCGAAAGCGGTAGTCGCCGCGGGGGCTTCCGGCCCCTGAAGACGCTGTTGACGGCAGCCGTCGACCGTATCGATACGCTGTTTCGCTCGAACTCCACGATCACCGGCGTGGCCACCGGGTTTACCGACCTCGACAATATGACCTCGGGGCTTCAACCCGGCGATCTTGTGATCGTGGCGGGACGCCCATCGATGGGCAAGACCGCCTTCGCGCTCAATATCGCCGAGAATGCCGCCGTGGGTCTGAAACTGCCGGTGGCGATCTTCAGTCTGGAGATGCCAGGCGAACAACTGGCTATGCGCCTCATGTCGTCCTTGGGGCGTATCAACGCCCATAGACTGCGCACCGGGAAGCTCGAGGACGAGGACTGGCCGCGGCTGACATCGGCGGTGGGCATGCTGGCGGAGGCCTCGGTGTACATCGATGACACCCCGGCGCTTACCCCGATGGAACTGCGCGCGCGCTCCCGGCGATTGATGCGCGAACATGGACTGGGACTCATCGTGGTCGACTATCTGCAGCTCATGCAGGCCTCGGAAAGCACCGAGAACCGGGCCACGGAAATATCAGGAATTACACGGTCTCTCAAAGGGTTAGCCAAGGAACTTAATGTTCCTCTTGTGGCCTTGTCGCAATTGAATCGATCCCTGGAACAGCGCCCCAACAAGCGCCCGGTGATGTCGGATCTGCGGGAATCCGGGGCCATCGAACAGGATGCCGACGTCATCTTCTTCATCTATCGTGATGAAGTCTACAACGAGGAGAGCGAGGACAAGGGGACCGCCGAGATCATCATCGGCAAGCAGCGCAACGGGCCGATCGGAAAGGCCAGGCTCACCTATCTTGGCGAGTACACGCGTTTCGAAAACCACGCCGATGCCCATGCCTATGATGGATCCTATGCATGAGGCCGGCCTATGCCTCGCTGGACGCCGCCGCGCTTCGCCATAATCTGGCCGAGGCGCGGGCCCTGACCGGGGCGCGGATCATGGCCATCGTCAAGGCCAATGGCTATGGCCATGGCTTGGTATGGGTGGCCAAGACGCTCGCGGAGGCCGATGCCTTCGGGGTGGCGAGCCTGGAAGAGGGGCTGGAGCTGCGCGCCGCCGGCATCCGCCAGGAGATCTGCCTGCTGGAGGGCTTTTTCGATGCCGCCGAAATGCCCGTGATCCTGCGTGAGCGGCTGACGCCGGTGGTCCATGACCACTATCAGGTCGAGGTCTTGAAGGGTATGCGCGGCGAGCAGCGCTGCGACGTATGGATCAAAGTCGACACCGGCATGCATCGTCTCGGTTTCGAGCCGGCCGAGGTACCCGCAGTGGTGGCCGATCTCGCGGCCTTGCCGTGCATCGCGCGGCTTGGCCTGCTGTCCCATCTGGCGTGCGCCGAGGAGGCCGATACCACACCCAGCCGGCACCAGATCGAGCGCTTCGCGAAGCTCGCGTTTCCGGGCTTGCGACGCAGCCTTGCCAATTCCGCGGGAATCATGCGCTGGCCGGCGACGCACGCCGACTGGGTACGGCCCGGCCTCATGCTCTACGGGGCCTCACCGCTTGCCCCGGATACTTCGATGCCGACTCGTTTGAAACCGGTCATGACCTTGCGCAGCCGCTTGATCAGCGTCCGTCACCGGCGGGAAGGGGACGCGATCGGTTATGGGGGCGTGTACCGCTGCCCGCGTGATATGCCGGTGGGGGTCGTGGGCGTGGGTTACGGCGACGGCTATCCCCGCGAATTCCGTACCGCGGTATCGGTGCTCGTGCGTGGTCAGCGCGCGCCGGTCATAGGGCGGGTTTCAATGGATATGCTGACAGTCGACCTGCGCGCCGTGGCCGAGGCGCGCGTCGGCGACGAAGTGATCCTGTGGGGCCAGGGCTTACCGGTGGAAGAGGTCGCGCACGCCGCTGGGACCATCCCATACACCTTGCTCTGCGGTCTTACGCAACGGCTTCCGCGGCGTGAGTGCCTGTCAACTACCCCGGCATAAATGCCGGAGCCTGGAGGGGACAACCGAAAGGCTTTGTTGACCAGGGGGCACAGGATGTTCTGTGCAGACGTGGACAATAGGTCGTTACGACCCACTCCGGGATGCTTCCTCAGTCCCGGACACTGGAAGGACGGAATCACGCTGGGTAAAGGCAAAGACCCG
>JAJZZU010000105.1 GCA_021797365.1 Pseudomonadota bacterium
GGCTCGTGCCCGCCATCGCCCAGGACGCGCGCAGCGGGCGGGTGCTGATGCTGGCGTGGATGAACGCCGAATCCCTGGCCGCGAGCCTTGCCGAGGGCCGGGCCGTCTATTGGTCGCGTTCGCGCGGCCGTTTGTGGCGCAAAGGGGAAGAATCCGGCCATATCCAGCGTCTACAAGAGGTACGGTTGGATTGCGACGGGGATGCGCTGCTTTTGCAGGTGGAGCAAGTCGCGGGAATCGCCTGTCATACCGGACGTGAAAGCTGCTTTTTCTCGCCCCTGCAGGGTGACCGCTTCGTGGCCGTCGACCCGGTCCTTAAGGCCGCGAGCGAGATTTATGAACAGCCGGGCAGCGCAAAGCCCGGATCGGGAGTAGAATGACTGACGATGTACTGGCCGAGCTCTATGCGATCCTCAAGGCTCGGGCGGGGGCCGACCCCAAGACCTCATATGTGGCCTCGCTCTACCATAAGGGCCTGGACGGTATCCTGAAGAAGGTCGGCGAAGAGGCCGTCGAGGCTGTGATCGCGGCGAAGGGGGATGATCCCGCGGCCCTCATCCATGAGACCGCCGATCTGTGGTTTCACTGCTTGGTGATGCTCGCCTACCGAAATATCGCGCCCGAGCAGATCCTGGCGGAACTGAAGGCGCGGATGGGGCGGTCGGGTATCGAGGAAAAGGCGAGTCGCCACAAGGGGTAGCCATGACGCCATGCATCTTCTGTCAGATCGTCGGAAACCAAATCCCGGCCCCGCGACTCTATGAAGATGAGCAACTCATCGTGATTGCCGACAAGTATCCCAAGGCCCCGGTCCATATGCTCGTCATAACGCGCGAGCACATCCCGAGCTTGAACGAGGTGGGGCCGGGGCATGCCGGGCTCATGGCGCATGCGATCGCGGTTTTGCCGGAGGTGGCGCGCCGGGCCGGTCTCGACGATGGCTTCCGGACGATCATCAATACGGGGCCTGGCGGCGGCCAGGAGATCCCCCATTTGCATATCCATGTGCTGGGCGGTGGCCGGTTGCCCGGTTTCTAGGAGGCGGCGATGGACTTGTTCAGTATCTGGCACTTGTTGATCATCCTGGCGGTTGTGATCTTGCTTTTTGGCACCAGCAAGGTGCGCAACATCGGCAGCGATCTCGGGGGCGCTATCAAGAGTTTTCGGAGCGCGATGAAGGAAGAGTCCGAGAACGGCGAAGAGGAGGGCGCGGCGAGCCCGACTGCCAATGGGGGCCGCGTCATTGAAGGGCGGGCGAGCGCCGCCGACGGACCCAAGGCCAAGGGTGCGGCACGCGCGCGCAAGGGTTAGGCCTGGGGGCTGATGTTCGATTTCAGTTTCACGGAGCTCCTGATCATAGGAGTCGTCGCGGTCATCGTCTTCGACCCTCGCCACCTGCCGGATGCGGCGCGCGGCGCCGGGCGATGGGTGGCGCGTGCGCGGCGCTTCATGACAAAGATGAAAGAGGAGCTGGACGGTCAGGTCGGGACCGAGCATCTCGCGCCCTTGCGCGAGCTGAACCAGGAGTGGCAGCGCACCAAGGCCCTGCTCCAGGATACATTGCCCAGTGAGTGGCGGGAGTCGCTGGGCGACGAAAGTCCGGATCGCACGCCGCCGGCACTCGAGGCCTCCCCCGATGTCCCGCGCCGTCCGCGTCCTGCATCACCGTCGCGCCGACGCCGCCGCCGCGGACGGCGACGGCCGTCCCACCGCGCGCAAGCCGGCGCCTCCAGCGTAGGGAAGGGCAATGGCGGCGAAGGCGTCTGAGGGCGCTGAAGCGAGTTTCATCGAACACCTCCTTGAATTGCGAACGCGCATCCTGCGATCGGCGATCGCGGTGCTGGTGCTGTTCGTGGGCCTGTTCCCGTTCCGCAATACGCTGTATCGGCTCCTGGCTCGCCCCCTCACTGCCGTGCTCCCGCAAAACGGCGCCATGATCGCCACCAATCTCCCGGCGACCTTCATTGCGCCGCTGAAGCTTGCGTTGGCTACCGCGGTGGCCGTGGCCATACCCTATATCCTTTACCAGGCATGGGCATTCGTTGCGCCAGGGCTCTATCAGCGCGAACGTCGTCTGGTCACGCCCCTCCTGGTGTCGAGCACCCTGCTCTTCTATCTGGGCATGGCCTTTGCATATTTTCTGATCTTTCCCCTGGCCTTCGGCTTCTTTGCGCACGCCGCCCCCGCGGGCGTGCGCGTCATGACCGACATCAATCACTACCTGAACTTCGTCCTAACCCTGTTCTTCGCGTTCGGCCTGGCCTTCGAGGTGCCGGTGGCGATCGTGCTGTTGGTGCTTATGGGTGTCTTGCGCCCCGAGACATTGTCGGGCAAGCGCCGCTACGTCATCCTCGGGGCCTTCGTCTTGGCCGCCATCATCACACCCCCCGACGCCTTCTCGCAGACCGTACTGGCACTGGCCATGTGGGCGCTGTTCGAGGCCGGGCTGTTCGTCGCTTATCGCATCAGGCCACAGTCATCGTCAGTCGAGTTGACGGAGCCGACGCCTCCACCTACGCCGGTCATTCCGCCGCCACGCGAGATCACACCGCAATCCCGTCCCCGGCGCCGTCGCCGGCGAACGCGCAAGCCGCCACCGCCCGGAGGGGGCGAGCCCTAAGGGCGCCGGCCACCGCGGGCGGCTTTAGGGCGCGGCTGTGTCGATCGCGTGATCGTAGGTATCGCGGGGCCTCGGATTGGCGCCTGCCATGCGCCATTGCCGGGCCTTGCCGCGTCCGCACAGGCTGGGGGTGAGGCTTACCCCGTGTCCCGCCTGCCGCTGTTGCGCCCGGTCCCGGTCGCGGGCTCGTCTGTAAGCGATGCCGCGATCGACTCCAGCGAGCGGCCCTCGGTGGCGAGCCCGTAACGCCATTCGGCCAGTGCCCCAAACAGCATGAGGATGGCCCCGAGCATGTATCCCCAGAAGACCCGATGGCGCGAGCCGCTGGCAATCAACACCCCAAGCAGGCTCGGCGCCACGACCCCCCCTACGGCCGTGCCGAAGGCGAAGAACAGCGCAATGGCGCTGGCGCGAATCTCGAGCGGGAAGCTCTCGCTCACCGTGAGGTACGCGGCGCTTGCGCCCGCCGAGGCAAAGAAGAACGCCGCCGCCCATGCCCCGGTCTGCGCGCTGCCGCCGAGCAGTGCCCCGCGAAAGAGCCACGCGGCAATGATCATGAGTATGCCGGATAGGGCGTAGGTGCCGGTGATCATCGGACGGCGCCCGATGGTGTCGAAGAATCGACCGAGGAGTGCCGCCCCGAGAAAATTGCTGAGCGCAAACGGCAGAAGATAGGCGCCGACATCCGTGGCGCGCGTGTGATAGAAGCGTACCAGGACGAGCGCGTAGGTGAAGAAAAAGGCGTTATAGAAAAAGAGCTGCGCCACCATCAGTGTCGCGGCCAGGACCGCGCGCTTGCGGTAGCGCCCGAAGATCACCCGTGGGGCCGTGAAGAAGCGTACGGGGTAGGCGCGTCGGACCCGGCCGCTCTGGCCACCCTGCCGCGGCGGGTCAATGCCCGCGCGCCGTTCGATGGCGGTGACGATGGCGTCGGCCTCCTGCATGCGGCCACGGCCGGCAAGCCAGCGCGGGCTCTCGGGGATCAGTCGACGCAGGCGCAACGCCAGTAACCCGAGAAGGGCCCCCAGGGTAAACGCCACCCGCCAGCCGAGGGCGGGGGCCATGACCCCACTACGGAGGATCACAAGACTGAGCGTGGACGCGGCCGCCGAGCCGATCCAGAAACTCCCGTTTACCAGCAGGTCGATACGTCCGCGCCGGCGCGCCGGGATCAGCTCCTGTATCGCGGAATTGATGGCGCTGTACTCGCCGCCGATCCCGGCCCCCGTCAGAAAGCGAAACAACGCGAAGCTCGCAAGCCCCCAGGACAGACCGGTGGCGGCGGTCGCGCCGATATAGAGGAGTAAGGTCGTCGTAAAGAGCCTTTTACGTCCATAACGGTCCGCGAGATAGCCAAATGCCAGGCTTCCGACGACGGCGCCCACAAGATAGGCGCTGGCGGCGACCCCGATATCGGGGGCCGACAGGTGCAGTGTCGCGCGTCGCTCGAGCAGTGCCGCAAGCGAACCGACCAAGGTGAATTCGAGCCCATCGAGGATCCACGCCACCCCCAGGGCCGCGATGACGGTGACATGGAATCCGCACCATGGTATGCGATCCAGCCGGCCCGGGATGTCGTCCTTATCCACGTCGGTATGCTGCGCGTCATGGCAAGAATCAGCAGACATCCGCGCGATTCTAGCAGGAGCCGGCGCTCAATGTAAGCGGAGATCCCTCTGTGCGCCCTAACATGAAACGAGACCATATAGCCATCATACTGGAATCATCGTCTCGTTCATGTTCACATGCATGACGCAGCATGCAAGATGATGTGTCCTGGGTCCACTACTGGCCGGGAAGGTCATGGGAAGAGGGCAAGCACAGAGCGCGTCCGGACCGCGTGCGCCCCTGCGCGATCGGCGGCGGCATCCACGGGGTCCGGTGGCTGTGGGCGCCATGACTGCCGGTGCGGCGCCAGGATTGGCACGGCTTGTCATCAGACTGGCATATTCCTGTGACATAAACGAGCCCATGAGACGAGACAGCATGACGCTGGCAGTGCCGTAAGGGGCGGTGGCAAGCCCTTCTCCCGAGTTCCGTACCACCATACAGGGCCCAGGCATGCGTATCTTGATGGTCTCCGATACCTATTTCCCGCGCGTGAGCGGGGTGGCAAGTTCGATCCGCAGCTTCCGTGCCGGTCTTGCCCGCATGGGGCATGAAGTGCACCTGCTGATCCCCGCCTACGGCGTACGTGACAGCGTCGAACCTGGGATCTTTCAGGTCTCGTCCCGGCGCATCCCGTTCTATCCCGAGGAGAGGCTCATGACCCCCTCGGGATGTCTGCGCATCGCCGCGCACCTCGCGTCCCGGCGTTATGATGTGATCCACATCCAGACGCCCTTTATGGCCCACTTTTGGGGCTGCTATCTCGCCCGCCGGTGGGGGATCCCGGCTGTGCTGTCCTATCACACCTATTTCGAGGCCTACGTCGGCCATTATTATCCGTGGATACCGAACGTGCTCGCGCGCTACGCGATTCGCGGACTCTCGCGCATTCAATGTCATGGCGTCCATACCGTGGTGGTCCCGTCGGCAGCCATGGCCGAGGTGGTGGCAGGCTATGGTGTGCGCACGCCTATCGAGGTGATCCCGACCGGTATCGATATGCCCTCACCTCCGGGGGGGCGGCGTGCGGCCTTCCGCGCCCTTCACGGCATAACACCGGAACGACCGGTACTGCTCTATGCAGGCCGCCTGGCCCCGGAAAAGAATCTCCCGTTTCTTCTGCAGGTTGTCGCGCGCCTGCGATCGGCACTGCCGGACATCTTGCTCCTATTTGCCGGAGACGGCCCGATACGGGCCTCCCTGGAATCGCAAAGTCGACGATATGGCTTAAGCGACTCGGTGCGTTTTCTCGGTTATCTCGATCGTGACGGCGCCTTGAGGGACGCCTATCAGGCTGCAGATCTCTTTGTCTTTTCGTCTCTGACCGAGACGCAGGGCATGGTTCTTCTGGAGGCTTTGGCGGCCCGGCTCCCGATCGTGGCGATTCCGGCCCTCGGCGTGGCGGATCTTCTCGCAAGCCGCCAGGGTAGCCGTGGCAGTGCCGCCGATCCCGACAGTTTCGGCGCCGAGTGCCTGGCGATACTGCGTGATCCCGCGCTACGCGCCCGCCTTGCGACAGAGGCGGGCCAGCTGGCGGCGCGCTGGTCGCGGGAGGCCATGTCGCAGCGTTTGATCGAGGTCTATGAAACCCTTGTCGACTGGGCCCAGGCCGCGCATTGCGGCATTCAGGAGCGCTGAGATCGTGGTGTGCTGTCGGCAGGCGCTCTGCGGTGACCTGGGGTAGGCCGACAAGCGGCGATGACGCGCATGAGCGGGAGGCAAGACACCATTAACGGCCGACGCAAAACAAGCGGTGTCCTCGGGCTCGCCTTCGGATCGGATGGGTGGGCCGCCTCATATTCTCGCGCTGGCGCCAGCAGGGCCGATCGTAGGCCTGCGTGGATACAATGGCCCACCGTTTTGGACGCCCCGTTTCGACGATCTGCATTCCCTGGTGCCATGCCGTCCATTCGTCGCGACGTCCATACGCCTAAAGAGGATAGAGAACGCATTCAGGGGGTCGACCCATGATGAGCGCAAGTCACGATACACACCCCGCCGTAGTCAGGCCCGTCCTTCCTTATGCCCGTGATGCAGGACCTACCATGAGCCGACCCATCTATCGATCCATTTTCATATCGGATGTGCACCTTGGGACGCGTGGCTGTCAGGCCGAAAGGCTCTTGGATTTTTTTCGCAGTCACTCTTGCGAGGAGCTGTTTCTAGTCGGGGACATCATCGACCTGTGGCGTCTCAAGACGCGCTGGTACTGGCCGAGCAGCCATAACACCGTGATCCAAAAGATCCTGCGCATGGCCCGTAACGGCGTCAAGGTGCACTACATCCGCGGGAATCATGACCCGATCTTCGAGTTCTTGTCGGAACTAACCCTTGCCGATGGCGCGACAGTGGCCTTGGGCGACGTCGTGATCTGCGAGGACTATGTCCACCGTACCGCCGATGGCAGGTGTTTATGGGTCATTCATGGCGATCAATTTGATGCGGCGATGCGTTATGCCAGGTGGCTTACCCATCTCGGAGATCACGGCTATACGGCTCTGCTGTTTCTGAACCGCTACCTGCAAAAGCTGCTTCGTCTGTTCGGGGTGCGTCACGAATGGTCATTGAGTGGCTATGTGAAGTACCACGTCAAGAGGGCGGTGCAATTCATCAATGACTATGAGTCGCTGGTGGCGGAAGAGGCCTTGCGACGCCACTACGACGGGGTCGTATGCGGCCACATTCATCATGCCGAGCACAAGCTTATCAAGAACATCCAGTACTACAACGACGGAGACTGGGTCGAGAGCTGTACGGCGCTCGTCGAGCATCATGATGGTCGCATGGAGATCATCCGCTGGACGGCGGCGGCGTCCCGCGATGCCACCAGGGCCGCGTAAGTGCGCGACCGACGCGTCCGCGCGGGGATGATCCGTGCTGTCGGATCGCCGGCCTGACGGCGTGCCCGCCGGCGGGCGGGGGGTCGTGCCCGGGTCTTGAGGCCGGCCGCAGCGCGATCGCCACCATGGCGCATGGCCCCGCGCCGGGCGCTGGCGGATGGCCTCGCGAGACACGGGGCTGTGAGCGCTCACCTCCCTCGACGGTCCTGTCAGGGGGGCGGCGCCGGCGAGCGATCGTATGACGCAGGAGCCTTCAGGGGGGGCCGTGTCGCTACGATGGCGTGAACCGTCAGGCGCCGGCCGGCACGCAGCACGCCGAGCGTGACGGGGGTGCCGGGCTTGGTATCCGCGATCGTGAGCAGGGCACGGTTGGCCGAGCGCAGCGGTCGGCCGTTGATTGCGTAGAGCACGTCTCCTGGGCGTATGCCGGCCTTGGCCGCCGGTCCATTCTTGTAGATCGCCGCTACCACCACCCCGTGCGTGGACCTCGGGAGCTTCAGGGCGCGCGCGAGCGCCGGCGTGAGCGTCTGGCCGGCAACGCCTATCCAGCCTTCGATCACATGGCCGTATTTGACGATTTGGCGAAACACATGGCGCGCTAGGTTGACGGGGATGGCAAAGCCGATCCCCTGGAAGCCCCCGCTATGGGTATAGATGGCGCTGTCGATGCCGATCAGATGCCCTTCGGTATTGATGAGTGCGCCCCCCGAGTTTCCGGGATTGATGGCGGCATCCGTCTGGATGAAGTTTTCGATCGGGTTCAGGCCGAGCGCATCCCGGCCGGTTGCGCTC
>JAJZZU010000106.1 GCA_021797365.1 Pseudomonadota bacterium
TGTCGTGCTCGCCTGCAACGACCCCGACGGTCTCGATGGCCTGTTCGGGGCGCTCTCTGGCTACGTCAATCCCTTGTCGCAGGCGCGTATGACGCGCCTGCACGGGCGTCCGGCGTGGACCGCAGAGGAACTCCCCGCCAGCGCCGACTATCGCGCATCTCGCCAGCTCTTACAGTCATTATTTAGCGAATCGCCATGAGTGGGAGGGCGAGGCCTCGAGTATCGCCGAAGTCGGCTCTGTCCGACACACCGGCGCAGACGACGGCACTGTCGCGCTGCCGACGGTGTCCCAGGCTCGCGACGTTTCGCGATGAGATCAAGGGTCGCCACCCGGAGTATCGCTGCCGGCCGGTGCCGGCGTTCGGCGATGCGTCCGCGCGTCTCGTGATCGTGGGACTGGCCCCGGGACTCCATGGCGCCAACGCCACCGGCCGGCCGTTTACCGGCGACTACGCAGGCATCCTGCTCTATGAGACCCTCCATCGCCTGGGGCTTGCCAACCGTGCGCAATCGCTGGCAGTCGGCGATGGGCTGGCGCTGACCGGCGCGCGTATCACTAATGCCGTGAAATGCGTGCCCCCGGCCAATCGCCCGACTGCCGAAGAGATCCGAACCTGCGCGCCCTATCTCAATGCGGAGCTTGCCGCGTTACCCGAGGGTGGCGTTATCATGGCCCTGGGCCGCATCGCCCACGAGGCCGTGCTGCGGGCCTTCGGCACACCGCTTGCGCGCCACCGCTTCGCGCACGGCGCGCGTCATGAGGTGGCGGGCCGGATCGTGTGGGACTCTTATCACTGCAGCCGCTATAACACGCAGACACGGCGTCTGACCGCGACCATGTTCGAGGAGGTCTTTACGGCCGCTGTGCGCGAGGTGTCATGAGTGATCTACGCGAGTTGGTGCGGGGTTTGGGGGACTGCCCTGGGGTCTATCGCATGCTAGACGAGGGCGGGGTGGTGCTCTATGTCGGCAAGGCCGTGAGCCTACGCAAGCGCGTGAGCAGCTACCTTAGGCCCGCGAAGAGCCCACGGATCGCCTCGCTCATGGCCGCCGTGCATCATATCGAGGTCACGGTGACGCATACCGAGACCGAGGCCCTGTTGCTCGAAAATAACCTCATAAAAACTTTAAGACCTCGCTATAACGTATTGTTACGAGACGATAAAAGCTATCCCATGATCTTTTTGGGCGGGGCGTCGGACTTCCCCCGGCTGGGGTTCCATCGCGGGGCGCGCCGCGAGCCCGGGCGGTATTTCGGGCCCTATCCCAGCGCCACGGCCGTGCGCGAGACCTTGAATCTCCTCCAGCGGGTGTTTCCGGTCCGCCAGTGCGAGGATTCCGTATTCCGCAATCGCACGCGCCCCTGTCTGCAGTACCAGATTCATCGATGCTCAGGCCCGTGCGTGGGGTTCGTGGACAAAGAAAGTTATGCGCAGGATGTTCTGCACACGCTGTGGTTTCTCGAGGGCCGCAACAAGACCCTGCTTGGTGACCTCAAGCGGCAGATGACGGAGGCTGCCGCACGGCTCGATTTCGAACAGGCGGCGCGGCTACGCGACCGCGTAGCGCTTTTGGCTGCCGCGCAGGAGCGCCAGTACGTCGATAACGACAAGGGTGATGCCGATGTCCTGGCGGTGGCCGAGGACAGGGGCGTGCTGGTGGTCGCGATCCTGGCGATACGCGGGGGGCGACAGCTCGGGTGCAAGACGCTGTTTCCGCGTGTCCCCGAGGCCATGTCCGCCGGGGAGGCGCTGGCCGCGTTTCTCCCGCAGTATTATCTCGGGCAATCGCCGCCCACGCATATTTATATCGGCACCCCGGTTCCGGGACGCGAGTGGATCGCCCAGGCCCTGTGTGCCGACTCCGGGCATGCGGTGACGATCGCGGTACCCGCGCGCGGGATTCCCCGGCGATGGGTGGCCTTGGCGAAGACCAATGCCGCCGATGCCCTGCGCCGTCGGCAGGCGGAGCGCGCCGGCCACAGTGCGCGCTGGGCGGCGATGATCGCGGCCCTTGGGCTGGCGGGGGCCACGCGCGTCGAGTGTTTCGACATCAGCCATACGCAAGGGGAGCTGCCTGTAGCCTCGTGCGTGGTGTTCGGTCCGGATGGGCCGATCAAGAGCGACTATCGGCGTTTTCATATCGAAGACGTAGGCGCTGGTGACGATTATGCGGCCATCGGTCAGGCGGTCGCGCGCCGTTACGCCAAGGCCCCGCTGCCCGATCTCGTGTTGATCGACGGCGGTGCGGGCCAGGTGGCTCGTGCCGAAGAGGCCTTGCGGGCGCTCGGACGGCAGGCGCGCGTGCTCGGTATCGCCAAGGGGCCGGAGCGCCGATTCGGGGATGAAGAGTTCCATGAACCGGGGCGCGCCGAGCCTTTCACTCTCGATCACGCGCCCGCAGCCTTGGTGTTTCTGGCGTCCGTGCGCGATGAGGCCCACCGGTTCGCCATAACTGGGCACCGCGCGCGGCGCGCCAAGGCGCGGCTCGTGTCGGAACTCGACACCATCCCCGGGGTCGGGCCAAAGCGCCGCCAGACCCTGATCAAGGCCTTGGGCGGCGCACGTTTCGTGGCGCAGGCCGAACTCGCCGATCTCGAGAGACTCCCAGGCATCAGCAAGGGACTGGCGCGGCGCATCTACGACATCTTTCATGCCAAAGGCGAACCGTGCCCCTGAACGCACCCAATATCCTGACGCTACTCCGGATCGCACTCATTCCGGTGTTCGTGCTCGTGTATTTCCTTCCGGTCTCATGGGCCAATGTCGGGACCGCGGGATTCTTTTTGCTGGCGGCCCTCACGGACTGGCTGGATGGGTATCTCGCGCGGCGATGGAACCAGTCGTCGGCGTTCGGGGCGTTTCTCGATCCGGTGGCGGACAAACTCATGGTAGCCACGGCGCTCATCATGATCGTGGCCAATCCCAAATTGCATCCACCACTGCTCAGCACCTCGCTCTTTTCCGTCGTGGTGTTGGTCATCATCGGTCGCGAGATCGCAGTCTCGGCATTGCGCGAGTGGATGGCGGAGGTGGGTAAGCGCAAGAGTGTCGCGGTGTCGGTGGTGGGCAAGTTCAAGACCGGCGTGCAGATGGTGGCGATCCTGCTATTGCTCTACGAGCGGCCGGTCATAGGTGTCTCGGCGTTCCGGGCCGGCGAACTCCTTCTTTATATTGCAGCCCTGCTCACGCTCTGGTCGATGGGCGTCTATCTGAAGGCGGCGTGGCCGGAACTGACGAGAGGGGAGGGCGAGAGTCGGTAGAGAAATGTTTTACGCCCTTGTTGATTGCAAGGGCCGTTGGCCTTAAGGGCTACACCTCCCGCAAGCGGCGGGAGTTCCCGAAGCGCAAGCGCCTCTCTGTGGCCGGGATCCGCCCTGGACGCAGGCGTATAGCCTGGGGACGGCGGGCGCGGTTTCCGTGAGGGTCATCCGTCGATACCGTGCGCAGTGCCTGGGAACATAGCCGTCCACCCGGCGGCGACGCTCTCACCCCCAGCCCCCGAAAGGGATGGATATTCGCGCGCTCTTCTATAACGCGCAGTTGGGTGTCTCATGACACAACAGGCCGCAAATCAGGAAGGCCTTTGAGGCGAGCCGCCACCAGCAATCATCTAAGATGCCAGATCGTCTTCGGAGTTACCCCAAAGGATCGTTTCATAGTCTCGGCCCCCGTAGTAGGCGCCGATGATCGACACAATCCGCGCCTCGGTGTCTACGAGGAACGCAATCACAGCACGACGACGGTAGTTTGTGATGCGCAAGCCCGCTAGAAGGTCGTCACGCCCGCGGCCACGCATCGGGAACGTGGCGCTTCGCAATACGTGATAATGGCATCGACGTAACGACTGGCGAAGCGATCTTGCTGATGTAATCCTCGAGTTCTGCAAGCTGGTCGCGGGCTGCGGGAGAAAACGGGATCGTGTAGCTTATGTCCGGGTCTTGGCGACCACCTTCCTGCGTTTCACCAAATGCTCGCGCACTGGTCTGCAGTAAGGGCCTGCCCGGGCCCGCTCGCAACGCCTCCGCTGCTGGCACCACAGTGTCGCGCAGCCACTTCTCCACGACTTGGTCACGTGCGAGTAGCGCCCGCAGGCCGTCCCGGATGAGCTCGCTTTCGGTGGCGTACTCACCCGAGCGCACCTTGTCCTTCACCGCGTCGGCCATTTCCTTGGGTAGAGTGATGCTGATCTGTTGAGTCGTTCGCATGCGGGAACTCGGGCGAATGAGGGGAACGCGCTCCGATCAAGGACGACGTTTGACGCGACCCTGTTGTGGCCCCCAAAGCCGCAGACTGGCTATGTGCGGATCAAACCACCTCACGTAAGTCCATGTCGACATGAATGTGACTAATGCCGTTAACGGCATTAGTCGCGTTATTCCGCGTCACGGATTATTCCGCGTCACGGTGCAGCGCTGCGATTTCGCGGCGGATCGCGGATCAATGGCACGCCCGGTCGCGGCATAATTACAGGCCCTCGAGGAACGTAAGCAGCCGATCGGGGGCGTGGAAGCGGCGGGGCGCAATGCCCGCGGAGGTCGCATGCGCCAGCGCCTGCTCCTTCAGGCGCATGTCGGCATGCAGATAAATCTCCGTGGACTGCGTCGATTCGTGTCCGAGCCACAGGGCGATGACCGTGATATCGACGCCGCTTTGCAGCAGGGCCATGGCCGCGGCGTGTCGCAGCGTGTGCGGGGTGACGCGCTTGGTCTTTAACGAGGGGCAGGCTCGGCCGGCGGTCGCCGTGTGCCGCGCCACGATGCCTGCCAGGGCATCTGCGCTCAAGGCGCCGCCACCCCGGGCGCTCGGAAAGACCGGATCCGCAGGATCCCCTCGGCGTTCGCATAGCCATGCCTTGAGGAGGGCCGCCACTTCGGGGCGCAACGGGGTGCAGCGCGTCTTGCGTCCTTTGCCGAGACAGCGTACATGGGGTCCTGTGCCGATCGCGACGTCCCGGCAGCAAAGCTGCCGGATCTCACTGCTGCGCAGGCCGGTCTGGAGGGCCAGTGCCAAGAGGGTGCGATCCCGCCGGCCGATCCAGGTCCCGGCATCCGGGGCGGCGATGAGCGCCTGCGCCTCCTCCGGGGTGAGAAACGCCACCGGCCCGCGCTCGAAGCGCTTGGGCGGAATCGCGAGGATGCGCTGACACTGCAAACTGCGCGCCGGTTCGGCCAGCGCCACGTAGCGAAAGAAGCCGTGAAGGGCCGCGAGCCGCTGATTGCGGGTGCGCGCCCCATTGCCCCGCTCACGCTCCAGATACTCGAGGAACGCCTCCAGGAGCGGGGCATCGAGCTGCTCGAGGCGCAGCGCCGACGGGGTGCAGTGCAGGTGTGCCGCGGCAAAGCGCAACAGCAGGCGGAAGGTGTCGCGGTAGCCTCCCACGGTGTGCGGACTCGCACCCTGGCTCCCAAGCAACCGCTCGGTGAAGAATTGCTGCAGCAAGGCCGGGAATGTCGTCGGGCTCATCGTGCACCTCCCGTATCCGCACGCCCGCTTTGGCGTTCGGTGGCCAACATCAGCAGTTCCGGCACGGCCTCGATGTACCAGTAGGTGAGGCCAACTTCGGTGTGGCCGACATACGTCGCAAGCTTCGGCAGCTCGCGCGTGACATCCGCCCCGGCGCGGTACCATGCCACCAGCCGGCCGGTGACGAACGAGTGGCGAAAGTCCTGCAGCCGCGGCCCGCGGCCAGCGCGGGGCGAACCGTTTGCAGGGCGCAGGCCGACGGCGCGGGAGAGTCTGACGAACATCCGCCGGACGCTGGAGCCGGCGAGGCGCCGCCCCCGCTCGGAGAGCAGGAACGCCGGGGTCTGCGGATGCGGACACAACGCGTCGCGTCGCGCGGCATAGTGCGCGAGCGCGAGGCGCGTAGTGGCGGCGATGGGCACGAGGCGGGACTTGCCGAACTTGGTCTCGCGGATGAAGAGGATCCCGTTCTGGAGATCCACGTCACTGCGATCCAGCGCGAGCGCCTCGCCCGGACGCAGACCGGTGGCGGCGAGTAGCCCGATGAGCGTCGTATACGTCAGTGCACGCAGGCCGGTGGGTGATCGGCATTGCGCCGCCGCGGCCATCAGGGCTTGCGTCTGCGCCTCCGTGTAGATATGGGGGCGGGGGCGGCGGTGCCGTGAGGACACCAGATGCCGAGGGGGCACTTCGGTCTGCGGATCGAAGGCACTCCACCAGGCCGCGAACTTCCGCACCATCGAGAGCCTCCGGCCCCAGGTAGCCTTCTGCACGCCGGGACGGGCGGTCGCCCAGCGCAGCGCCAACGCCGTGGTGATGTGCGCGGAGCCCTCCTGTTCGAGAAATGTGACGAACTGCCGGAGTGTGTTAGCCGGCTCCGCCAGCCGCGTCCCGAGGGCGCGGCGCACCGTGATGTATTGGGTCAGGGCCTCCCCAAGCGCGCTCATGGCGCACCTCCGGTCAGCGGCCACGGGAGCGCCACGCCCCGCAACGCCTCCAGCGAGACCTTCGCGTAGATCCGGGTGCTCGCTTGCGTATGGTGCCGCAGCACTTCGGCGATCTCCGCGAGGGAGGCGCCCTGGCGGATCATCCGGGTCGCCAGACTGTGCCGAAACAGGTGCGCGACGTGCTGTGGCTGCGGCGGGATGCCGGCACGGGCGAGGGCCAGCCGCACGATGTGGTCAATGGCACACGGGCCCGTGAGTGCGATGCGCGGCGGGATCGCACGCAGGAACACGCGGCGGGAGGTGGTGGTGCCCCGGTCGCGGCGCAGATACTCAGCCAGCGCCCGACCCACATCGGCGGGAAGCGGCAGGGACTCCATCCGGGACCCCTTCCCGCGCACAACCAGCTCGCCGGTGCGCCAATGAACATCCTCGAGCGTAAGCAAGACCACCTCGGAGGCGCGCAGCCCGAGGCGCGCGAGCAGCAGAAGGATGGCGTAGTCGCGCCGGCCCTTGGAGGTCGATCGATCCGGACTCGCCAGCGCCTCCTCGACCTCCTCGGGCGTCAACAGCGCCGGCACGCCCGCCTCACGGTACGTACGCATCGTCGGGACCGCCGCCGAGAGGTCCCTCGGGGTTTCGCCGCGCAGGAAGAGGAAGCGCAGCAGCGAGCGCAGCGCCACGGTCACCAACCGCGACGACTCCGAGGCGTGATTCCTGATCCGGCCGAGCAGGAAGGCGTGAATCGTCTTGGCATCCAACTGATCGAGCGCAAGCCGCCCCGCCTGCGCCTGCCGGGTGGCCAGAAACGCCCGGGCGCAGGGCGCATAGACCAGGATCGAACGCTCGGCGAGTCCCCGATCCTTGCGGAGGAAAGTGATGTAGCGCGCCACCAGTGCCTCGGCAGGCGTGTCCGGCTGGGAGGGTGCAGACGGCATGACGCCGCACGCGCGCAGATAGGCCAGAAAACGTCGTACCGTGGCCCGCTCGCTCTCGGTGGCCGAACATTGCGGCGGCCGGCGCCTGATGAAGGACTGGACGTGCTCCTCCCCGAGGGACCCCTCGGCGATGGCGTGCCGCTTGGCCCACCGCGCGAAGGCGATGGTCACCGCCCTGCGCTCGGCCAGGGTGTTCGGGGAGTACCCGGCGATCCGTTGGTCGTCCAGAAACGCGTCGACGTATGCCTCAAGGGGTCCGGGGCGCTCACCTCTTTGCGAACCATCTGTCTCCATGTGGCTTCTCCTGGTTTGGCACCATTGCCGAACTCAGGAGACCACGTGGATTATGCCGCGTCACGAACAGGGGGCTGGTCTGCTAATGCCTGACAACAAGCCCAAAATCTCTCTCCATGCGGGCGAGGCGGAATAATCCGTGACGCGGAATAA